>JAFZRM010000012.1 GCA_017619885.1 Clostridia bacterium
ATCACGCCGGAGGAATCCGGCATGATAAAGCGCCGCGTTATGAACGACGTGATCGACGCGGCGTACGAGGACGGAGGCGGCGGAGTTTACGACGCCGCGGAGCTGTTCGAGACGTTTGAAAAAACGCGCCCGGGCGAGGCGCTCACCGACGTTCTGCTCGAGCTGTACGACGAGGTCACCTCTTATCCGGAATTCATCGGGTTCTATGACGTCTGCCGCGGAAAATGCGAGGCGGCGGCGGAGGATTTTACCTCGTCTGAATATTACGCATACATACGCGAGGACGGCCTGCGCCGGACAGGCGCGATGCTTAACCGCATCTCGGAATTCGACGCGGAATTCTGTGACGACGAGTCGTACTGCGCAAAATACCGCCCGAAGATACTGTCCTACGAGACTCATCTGAGACGCGCGGCGGCGGCGCTGCGCGGCGGTTACGCCGACGCGTACGCGTTTTTCCGCGAGGATCCGGATATCACGGCGTTCTCGCGCGTCAGCGGCGACCCGCCGTTCAAAGCGCCGGCGAAAAAGCTGTGCGCGGAGCTTGACAAACGCATATCCGCGATCGCCGACGGTTTTTCGTTCAGCCCGGATGACACGGCGATGATCTGCCGCGACACCGCGGCGCTCTGCGGCGGCATTTACGAATTTCTGCGCCGCTTCGACGAAGCGTTCTCGGCTGAAAAACTCGAGGCCGCGGTCATAGATTTTTCCGATATGGAGCGGATCGCGTACAGGCTGATCTGCGAGGGCGACGGCTCCGTCGCGCAAAGGCTTGCGGAAAAATACGACGAGCTGTATATCGACGAATATCAGGACGTCAACGCCATCCAGGACGCGATCTTCGCCGCGCTCGGCAGAAACAACAGATTCATGGTCGGCGACGTGAAGCAGTCGATCTATTCGTTCCGCGGATCGGACCCGACGATCTTCTCGGCGTACAGAAAAATCTTCAAGCCGTACGACGGCGAGGATCCCGGACCGTCCGTGATCTTTCTGTCGGAAAACTTCAGATGCGGAAAACCCGTGATAGATTTCACAAACGAAGTATTCGCCGGCGTGTTCGGCTCGGGCGGACCCGTGCCGTATGAGGCGGGCGACGCTCTCGTCTGCGGGAAAAAGTGCGACGCGCCGGAGGACGTGCCGGTACAGGTGCGGATCTTCCCGGGCGGCACCGCCGAGGACGAGGCGAGGTACGCCGCGAACGAGATTAAAAAACTGCTCAGATGCGGCAGAAAAGACGACGGCAACAGGATCACCCCGTCCGATATCGCCGTGCTCTGCCGCAGCGGCGACACGTGTGCGATCGCGGAAAAAGTGTTCACTGAAGCCGGGCTCGGATGTGTCAACACCTCCGACAAGAGCTTTTTCGACTCCGCCGAGGTGCTTCTCGCCGTGTCGCTGTTGTCGGCTATCGACAACCCGGTGCGCGACGTGCCGCTCGCCGCGGTGATGAAAAGCCCGGTGTTCGGATTTTCGCTCGACGAGCTCGCGCGGATACGCCTGCACACGCCCGACGGCCCGCTGATAGACGCCGTGCGCGCTTACGCCAGCGACGAAGGCGACGCGAAATGCGCGCAGATGCTGTCCCGTCTCGACAGGTTCAGATATTTGAGCCGCACGAGCCGCGTCGACAAATTCATCCGCCGTCTGTTCAAGGAAACGTCGCTTTACGCGGCGATCTGCAGCGAAGACGACGGCGTCCCGCCCGAAGACAGACGCGCGAACCTCGAAACGCTGTGCGAGCTGGCGAGAGATTACGAATCCGGCTCATTCAAAGGCTTATACGGCTTCGTGTCGTACTGCGCCGAGCTGATCGCACAGCAGAGATCGTCCGGCGTCGCGGCGGATCCGTCCGGCCGCGTGACCGTTCAGACGATCCACGGTTCGAAGGGGCTCGAATACCCCGCGGTGTTCGTGCTCGGATGCGACCGCAAATTCAACAGCGAGCACAGTAAGAAGAGCATAATCGCCGACAGGAAACTCGGGCTCGGCATCCGCGTAAAGGACGCGGACGGCGCCGTGAGAGTCGGTCCCGTCTACCGCGCCGCCGTGATAAAACGGAACAACGACGGCGTGCGCGACGAGGCGTGCCTGTTCTACGTGGCGCTGACGCGCGCGAAAAAGTATCTGTACGTGTCGGCAAGCCCGAAAAACGAGCCGGAATTCAGAGGCGGCGCGACCGCGGACGACGTTTACAACTGCCGCAGTTTTCTCGACTTCCTCACCGTCAGCCTCGACGGCAGCGGCGGCTCCTACGCGCTGGGATTCGGTCCCGCAGACGAAGAAGAGGAGACGATCGCCGCGTCCGGGACCGCGGTTGAGACTGCCGCGGCGGACCAGGAAAGGTTTGAAGAGCTTAAGCGCATATACGAATACGAATACCCGTACGCCGAGGCGGCGAGACTGCCGAAAAAGGCGTCTGTGTCGTCGCTTTATCCGTCGTTCCTCGACGACGACGGCGACCATTTCGATCCGTTCGCCGACGACGAGGTGAAGCCGCTGATCCTGCCGGATTACGCCGAGCGCGAAAAGGAGGCGGACGCCGCCGCGCGCGGCACCGCAACGCACCTTTTCATGCAGTTCTGTGATTTTGATTCGGCAAAGACCGACGCGCGCGCGGAGGCCGACAGGCTCGTCAAAATGAAATTTATAAAGCAAGACGCAAAAGAGCTGATCCGCTACGACGAGGTCGAAAAATTCTTCGACTCGCCGCTGTACGGCAGGATGAGGGCGGCGGTCGATTCGGGCAGGCTTTTCTGCCGCGAATACCGCTTCAACGCCGAGCTTGACGCCGCAGATTTCACGGAAGACGAAGAAAGAAAAAAAGCCCTTTCGGGCGAGAAGCTTCTCGTTCAGGGCGTCATCGACTGTTTCTTTGAGGAGGAGGATGGTTCGATAACCGTCGTTGACTACAAGACCGACCGCATCGGATATTCGGCCGAGTCCGTTTCGGGATTCGCCGACAGGCACAGACGGCAGCTTCACTACTACACGACCGCGGTTAAGTCGATCGCCTGCAAAGAAAACGTGTCCGCGGAGCTGTACTCGTTCTGCATCGGCAGATCGGTGAGATTATAAAACGAATATCACGTTCTTTCCGGCGCGCCGCGCCATCTCGACCGTGTTCTTTGTGCCCCCGGGCTGTATATCATGCCCGGGGCATATTGCTATCAGGCCGTCGCAGCGCTGTACCATGAATCGGTTGCGCTCGTTGTAGAGCCGCCCGAACTCGGACGGGTCGGGATAACGCCTGCACAGCACAACGCTTCCGTCCGCCGACTCGAGCACGCGGTCGTACAGCGTCAGCTCCGCCTGCGGTATCGTGTTCCTGTGCCCGAGAAACGGCACGGCGCACCACAGCTCGATCCCGAGCTCTTCCCGAAGTCCGAGCACGGCGTCCGCCGCGATCAGGTCGGCGCCGTGACAGACGCCCGACATGAAATATTTCACGCCGCGCTCCGCCTCGCCGCGAATAATCCCGGCGATCATCTCTTTCAGTTTTCCGGCACCGGGCTCGGGCGGCAGTTTCTCCGTCCTGTACCCGGTGAAAGCGAGCGAAACGTATCTCATGTCGGCGACTGTACCCGGTGTTTTATTGCGCTGCGACCCGGCGCGCACCGGTCCTTCGCGCACAGTATAACACCGCGGGGCGGTATTTTTCCATATCAATTTATTAAATTTTATAAAATCGGGAAGAAACCTTACAAAAAAGTGTTGTACAGCGCCGATTTTTATGATATAATGACAGAAGTAAAATCAGGAGGCCGCCATGAAAGCATCAAAACGCGAGCTGCAATACGCAAAGCTCAAATTCAACGAGGTACATCATACGACGCTGAACCCGGAGGGTCCGGGCGTCGTGCGCATACATCTCGTGCCGCCCGCGGTGAAGGGAAAAGAGATACCGGCGAGCGCGGCGATAATAAACGGTCAGGATATCGTTCCCGTCAACGTTTCGTGGAGCATTCTTCTGACTGAGCTCATAGAGCAGATAAACGAATACAGCGGACGTCCGATAGATCAGAAGGACGCCGACGACATAGTCGGAAAAACTTGCGCGTCGGTGCGCCGCGTCTACCGCTTCACGTCGAAAAAGCGGCTCAAAAACGACATCTACCGGATAATGGATTCGCTCAGCCGCATTGCGCGCGGACAGATCCCGGACGAGCAGATCGGATACACCGAGCTGCGCGACTACGCGCAGTATATGAAGGCGCCGCACAGGATGGACCTTATGGTCAGCGCGATGACGAAGGACGGCGCCTGGCACTGCAACCAGAGGTGCGTCCACTGCTACGCCGCGGGACAGGTCAGGTCTGACGAAGAAGAACTGCCAACGGAGGCATGGAAGCGCATAATCGACAAATGCCGCGCGATCGGCGTGCCGCAGGTCACGTTCACCGGCGGCGAGCCGACGATGAGGGACGATATCTTCGAGCTGATCCACTACGCAAGATGGTTCATAACGCGGCTGAACACTAACGGGCTCAAACTTACCGAACAGTACTGTGAAAACCTCAAAAAATCGGCGCTCGACAGCGTGCAGATCACGTTTTACAGCTCCGACAGGGAGGTTCATAACCGCCTCGTCGGCGTCGACGGCTACGACAAAACGCTTGACGGCATCAAAAACGCGCTCGCCTGCGGGCTGAGCCTCAGCATCAACACGCCGCTCTGCACGCTTAACGCCGATTACGTGAAGACGCTGGAATTTTTACACGGGCTCGGCGTGATATACGTCACCTGCTCGGGCCTTATAACGACCGGCAACGCGAGGACAGACGAGTCCGAGTCGCTTCAGCTCGACCGCGCGTCGATGAGCGCGATACTGACGGAGGCGGTGAGATACTGCCACGAAAACGGCATGGAGATAAGCTTCACGTCGCCCGGCTGGGTCGACGACGAGCTCTGCCAAAATCTCGGCATAAGCACGCCCGGCTGCGGCGCGTGCCTGTCTAACATGGCGATAACTCCGGGAGGCGGCGTCGTGCCGTGCCAGAGCTGGCTCTCAGACGAGCCGCTCGGCGATTTCCTGAACGACGAATGGGAGAGCATCTGGAATTCGGAAAGATGCGCGGAAAGACGCGGATTTTCCGCGACCGCGCGCTTTGAATGCCCGCTCCGTGTGATGAAGGGAAGGGGTGAGAGAAGTGAAGAATAAGAAACTGATCGCAGTCTTCATCGCGCTCTGCGCGGTGATATCGCTGATCCTTTGCTCGGGCGTCAGCGCCGCGGATCTTGACGAGATAGTCGGATACGAGATCACGGTCGACGTCAACGAGGACGCGACGCTTACCATGGTCTACGTGATAGACTGGAAGGTGCTCGACTCGACCTCCGAAGGTCCGCTTTCCTGGGTGACGGTCGGCATCCCGAACAATCACTTCGTTTCGTACAGACCTCTGACCGATACGATCGACGACATATCGTTCTCCTCGTCGTCCGGCGCTCATCTGCGCATAACGCTCGACCGCGAATACCACGCGGGCGAGACGGTGCGCTTCGCGTTCGAGCTCGTGCAGGATTACATGTACGACATGAACGCCGTGACGGAGGGCTATACCGTATATACGTTCACGCCCGGCTGGTTCGACGATATAAAGGTCGACCGGCTCACGATAAAATGGAACAACAGCGGAGTCGACAGTTTCAGCCCCGCCTGCGAGGTCGGCGCCGACGGCTACAACGTCTGGGAAACTTCGCTCGGCCGCGGCGACAGATTCACCGTCCGCGTGTCGTATCCGAACGAGGCGTTCTCGTTCAGCGAGGATAAGAGCACGGACGACGACGGCGGCGGATACAGCGGCGGCTACGGGCTGATCGAGGGGATCACGAGCGTCATAGGCGGTATGTTCACTCTGCTTCTGATGGCGCTTCCGATCGCTCTGCCGATACTGATCGGCGCGCTGTCTTATAAGAAGACCGCGAACTTCAGCACGCAGAAGAAGATCACGCGCACCAAGGTCGAGTATTATCCCAACTGTCCCGGCTGCGGCGCGGCGCGCCCGGAGGGCAAGGACAACTGCGAATACTGCGGCAGAAGCTTCATAAAGAGCGAGGAGAAGATCGAGGAAAAGGACATCCCGAAGGAAGAGACGGATATTCTCGGCAAGAACACGGACGGCACGTACCGTTATTCGTCCTCGCCGAACACTTATCTGCGCGTAAGAGTTATCAACGTGCCGATAGTCACCCGGACGAGATCGTCCTCGTCGTTCTTCGGCTCCGGCTCCGGTTCCGGCCACAGCTCGTGCGCGCACAGCTCGTGCGCCTGCGCCTGCGCGTGTGCCTGCGCCTGCGCCGGCGGCGGACGCGCCGGATGCACGGAAAAGGATTTCTACAACACCGACGTGAAGCTGAGATATTTTGAGCAGGCAAAAAACAGGAAAAACTGAAAAAACGGTAATGAACGGAAAACACGTGCGCGCCGCATCGAAAATAATAAGGGCTGCTTCGGCGGCCCTTGCGGCGTTTACGCTGTTTTCCGCGGCGCAGCTGCGGGCGGCCGCGGCGGATACGTACGTTCTGCCGCTGTTCGAGACGTCCGACACGCACGGCTATCTCGCCGACACGTCGGGCGACGAATACGAATACCGCCTCGCGTATATATCCGATAAAGTGAAGGACGTGCGCGGATACGGCGACTCGTACAGAAAGGATCTCGCGATCCTGCTCGACGGCGGCGATATATTCCAGGGCAATTCGCTGTCGAGCCTGCTCAAGGGCAGCTCGCTTTCGGCGGCTTACGAGATAATGGACTACGACGCCGTGACAGTCGGCAACCACGAATTCGACTGGGGGATCGAGAATACCGTCGACCGCGACGGCACGATGATAGACTACTTCGTCGAGGGCGAGAAATTCGTAAACGACGTCCCCGTCGTCTGCTGCAACTTATACGAGAACGGCAAAAGAGCGGAATTCACGCGCGACTACGTGATACTCGAAAAAACGGCGGTGTCGGCGGGAAAAGAGCTGCCGGTCAAGGTCGCCGTCGTCGGCTTCGCATCGGATTACGCGTCAAGTATAATGTATTCAAAATTCACCGGCGCCGGATTTTCCGTAAAGGAGGATTTCGCGGCGCTCGAGTCGCTCGCCGAAAGGCTCGAGCAGAGCGGCGAGGCGGACGTGACGGTGCTCCTGACTCACGGCGAGGCGGGCGAGGCAGCGTCGGCGCTCCGCGCCGGCTCGGCGATCGACCTCGTGCTCGGCGGACACACGCACCGAAACGAAAACGGCGTCGCATCAAGCGGCGTCAGATTCATACAGCCGGCGTGCAACGGCTGCGCTTACGCGTACGCGGAACTGCGATTCACGGAAAACGGCGGAAAAGCCTCGTTCTCCGGCGTCTCGTCCGCGGACACAGTCAGCATCGACGCGGTGCGGTCGCGGCTTTACAACAACGAGAAGAACGCCGACCTGCTCGACCGTGACGTGGTGATGCTGTCGGATATGTTCATACGCGAGATAAGCGAAGCGCTGAACACCCGGATCGGATATATAAATACCGAGGCGCGGCGTTACAAATTCATTGCCGGAAGCGGCGATCGCGCCTGCACAATGGGCAACTGGCTCGCGTCGGTGACGGCGCGCGCGGTCGGCGCCGACGTCGGATTCATAAATTCCGGCGGTCTGCGCCTCGATCTCGAGCTGCGCGTATACGACGACGTGCGCTTCATAACGGCATCGGACGTCTACGCCATGTTCCCGTTTGAAAACAAAATATACTGCTACGAGCTGACGTATACGGAATTCCTGCACGCGCTTGAATATTCTCTGACCTCATCCGGCTCGACGCTTCTGTCGCGCATGGTCGGCGCGGACTGCTGGTTTACCGATAATACCGTAAACGCGATAATCATCGACGGCGCCGCCGTTTACCGCAACGGCGTATGGCAGACGGGCGCGGAGGATAAGAAGATCAGAGTCGCCGTCAGCGAATATATCGCGACCTCGGACAGGCCCGACGGGGACTTTTCAAATCCGTTTTATCTGTGGCGGGACAGCGGGAAAGTCGTGAGCGCCGACACGGTCGACGCCGAGGGCGCACTCGCAGTGCTGCGCGAGGAGGCGGCGCAGTCGGGCGGATTGCTCTATATAGACAAAACGGCGCATTACATAAACTCCGAATACGCCGGGAGCTCCGCGTCGGGCGCCGGCTGGGAGTTTTCCGGCGGCGTGCTTACCGTCGGCGGAACGGCGCTTTTCTCCGGACGCCCGTGGAAAGAGTACACGGACGAGATAATCACGGTGGTTTTCACAAATATCCCGCCCTTTGTGCCGAAGGGCAGCTTCGACGGCTGTCCGCTCAAAAAAGTGTCGTTCCCGGGCACGGCGGAGCAGTGGTATTCGTTAAAGATCGAAGATAAAACTCTGCGGCAGGGTACGGGAATAACCGTCTGCTGTACGGACGGCGATATCAAAGCCTCGTCTTATCTGTGCCGGGCCGAAAACGAGCATCAGCTCAAGTCGATAGTCGTCAAGAAACCGACGCCCGAAGAGGACGGCGTGCGCCAGATCTACTGTGAGCGGTGCGGCTACACGGAATACGAGCCGCTGCCGTATTCGGAATATAAAGAAGAGAATACCAAAAAGACGCTGATCATCATTGCGGCGGCGGTCGCAGGCGTACTGCTGATCGCCGCGGCGGCGGTGGTCGTGTGTATCGTTGTGAAAAGAAAGAAAAAAGCCCGTGCGCCCGAGCCGGCGAGCGGGGAAGGAGAGACGTATGAAACGGAGAATGACGGATAAAACGGAGATTTATTTCGCGGCGCCCGAGAAAAACAGCCTCATGGAGTGCTATATCATCAAAACGGGCGGCGGCAGACTGATCGTGGTAGACGGCGGCATAGACGGCGAAGGCCGCGACAGACCGCCTTTTCTCGGCTGTGCGTTAAGAGCCGTCGCGGGGCTTTGCGAGGACGATCCGCTGACGGTCGACGCGTGGTTTTTATCTCACGCGCACTGCGACCATTTCCGCGAGCTCGGTAAGCTGATGAGCGCGTGCAAGTCACCGAAGCAGCTTACCGTAAACCGCTTCATCTTCGATTTTCCGCCGTATGAAACGGATGAGTTCCCGTTCCGCGGCGGCGACGAGCAGATGTTCTCGGACCTTAAAGCCGGCTTCGATCACTACGCCGCGCTTCACGGCATAGCTTATTCCGGCGAGTCGTATTTCGACGCGGTGAACGGCTGCAACGTCAGCGGAAAAACGATAGAGGCGGGTCAGGTGATCGACGTCGACGGCGTTAAGTTCGAGATGATGCAGACATGGGATATATCTGACGGCACGGATACAAACAGCAGCTCACTCGTGTTCCGCATGCACGCAAACGGCAAAACGATGCTGTTTCTGCATGATCTCGGCAGAAGCGGCGGCCGCCGCCTGCTCGAAAAATACGGCGCGGCGCTCAGAAGCGACGCCGTGCACATGGCGCATCACGGACAGGCGGGAGTCGACTGTGACGTTTACCGCGCGATAAACGCGGACAAACGCGTCTGGGGCACGCCCGCGTGGGTCTGGGGCAACACCCGCGACTACCGCATCGGCGAGACGCGCCGCTGGGTGAACGGAGACGAGGATTTCACCGCCGCGACGGATAACGACGTCGTCACGTGCCTTTATCCGTGCTATCCCGACGATCCTTACAGCGTCGCCGGATGGGCGAAAGTTCTGCCTTATATGAAAATCACGCTCTGACGGCGTGATTTTTTGTTACTTTTGCCCGCGCTTCGTACTTGACAAAAGCGCCGATTTATTGTAAAATCATATACGTAATAATATCGGGTCCGCGGCGTACGCGGTTTTGATCAACATGACAACGGGAGATTTAAATGGATTTTCAGCATATAATCTCATTGCTCGGAGGAGTGGCGCTGTTCCTGTTCGGCATGTCCGTTATGGGAGACTCGCTTAAAAAAGTCACCGGAAGCAAGATGGAAATGATACTCTACAAGCTGTCCGGAAGCACGTTTAAAGGGATACTGCTCGGCACCGGCGTCACCGCCGTCATACAGTCGTCGTCCGCGACGTCGGTAATGACCGTCGGCTTCGTCAATTCCGGGATAATGAAAGTAAAACAGGCGATCGGCGTCATACTCGGCGCGATCCTCGGGACGAGCATCACCGGCTGGATACTGTGTCTCAACAGCCTGAGCAGCACGGGCGCGAGCATCGCGAAATATCTGAATACCGCGATCATAACCGGCGTGGTCGCGCTGATCGGCATCGGGATCAGGATGATCAGCAAAAAGAAACAGCTGAAGAACATGGGCGGCATCCTGCTCGGCTTCGCCGTACTTATGTACGGCATGACGATGATGTCGGACGCCGTGCTCCCGCTGCGCGAGAGCGAAACGTTCATCAAGATGATGACGAGCTTTTCCAACCCGCTTCTCGGCATCCTCGCCGGCATACTGTTCACCGCGGTCATACAGAGCGCGAGCGCGGCGGTCGGTATCCTGCAGGCGCTTTCAATGACCGGGATGATCCAGTTCAGCGAGGCGCTGCCGATAATCATGGGCATCGCGATAGGCGCGTCGGTCCCCGTAATGATCAGCGCGCTCGGCGCCGGAACGAACGGCAAACGCACCGCGTTCGTGTATCTGCTCTCGGATATCCTCGGAGCGATCGTATGCGGCGGCGTATTCTATATACTTAACGCGATATTTGATTTCTCAATCATGAAAATGACGATGACGATGGTCATGATAGCGCTGGTCAACACGCTGTTCAGGCTCGCCGTCGTGATCGTCCTGTCGCCCGCAGTCGGCCTGCTCGAGCGCATCGTCTGCCGGATCTTCCCGGAAAGCGCCGACAGCGCCGCCGAGAGCGCGGATATGGACAGACTTGAGGAGAGGTTCCTCACGCACCCGACCCTGTCGATAAAACAGAGCAAAACGGTCATCGACTCCATGGCGGAAAAGGCGTATCAGAGCGTCGTGGACGCCGTCGCTGTCCGCGACACGTTCAGCCAGGCGGGGCTGAAAAAGGTATTCGATCTTGAGGACGTGCTCGACCGTTACGAGGACAAGCTCGGAACGTATCTTTACAAAGTCACTACCGCCGATCTGACGAAGGAACAGTCGAAAGAGGTAAGCAAATATCTGCGCGTCCTGTCGGATTTCGAACGTATATCCGACCACGCGAAGAACGTCGGCGAATCCGCCGAGGAGATAAACGAAAAGAAGATCGCGTTTTCCGGAGAGGCCGAAAAGGAGCTTTCGGTGCTTGAAAGCGCCGTCTGCGAAATAACCGGCACGACGATAAAGGCGTTCATCAGCGGCAGCATCGACGAGGCGAAGAAGGTCGACCCGCTCGAGGAAGTTATAAACCACCTCTGCGACGTGCTCAAGGCGCGTCATATCGAGAGGGTGAGCCGGAAGGAATGCACGCTGGCGAACGGCTTCGTGTTCAACGATCTTCTGACCGATTACGAGAGGATAGCCGACCACTGCACCAACGTCGCCATCGACATCATCGAATCCGACAGCGACACCGTAAGCGGTCACGAATATCACGATAATCTCGATTACAAGAGCGAGGAGGATTACAAGCGCTACCTCGCCGAATACGAGGTGAAATACGCCGTCTGACACAGCCGGCAAAGTCTTTGCAGAAACGGAGCGGGATAATGAAGTTCTTCAAAAAACTGAAAAATCTTTTCGTCAAAAAACGTTCGTATTATCCCGAAGAGAAAGGGACCGACGGAGAGGGGAAGAAAGCCGTTTCCAATAAAAGCGGCTTGAAGCGTTTCAATTATTCATACGACGGTACGATCGGCGGCAACAACTGCAGCTACGATCTGAGATACGAAAACGGCGTGCCGGTGCTCAGATACGAGTCGATGGAGCACCCCGACTACGGTGAGATGAAGACCGAGATCGGCGAGGATGTCGTCGACACGCTCAACAATATTTATCTGAATCTGCGCATCGCGGAATGGAACGGATACTCAAAGTACAATCCCGAAGTCTGCGACGGAGAGGGCTTCTCGCTCAGTATGGGCTTCAACGACGGCAAATCGCTGTCCGCCAGCGGCACGAACGCTTTCCCGCCCGGCTACGGCGCGTTCTGCGCGGCGATGGAGCGCGTGCTCGAGCCCATAAGGGACAGGATGCTGGAACGGGAGCGGCAGAAGAAGATCGAAGAAGGCCTGCACGGCAGACTTGAGTCGATCCTCGCCTGCTTCAAGCAGAAGGGCGCCTCCGGCGACGACGACTATTTCTTCATGATCATGAACAAAGGTCTGCGCAAGCGCAATTACGAGATAAGGGTCGACGCGGACAGCGGAGATTTCTTCCCGGCGGGGAAGACCTCGATCTGCCGCGAGGTGCCGGACGAATACACGGCGCTCGATAAAGTCTACGAGCTGATCGAAAAATACGACCTGATAAAATGGTACGACTACGACGAGACGGCGCCGGACTACGGCGACCGCGAATGGTTCCAGCTCTCGCTCGGCTTTGACGACGGTCTGAGTATCAACGCAATGGGATCGGAGCCTCCGGAAAATTACGATGCTTTCCGCGCCGATTTCCTCCGCGTCATGGCGGACGCCGCCGAAAAAGTAAAGGAACTGCCCAAAGAGCAGTGATATGAATACAAAAAAACCGCGTGCCCGCGGTTTTTTTAATTCGGCAGTCATCCGTACGTTTTTATTATATCCTCGGCGACGCCGCGCTTCGTCGTACAGCGGTCCATCGCCTGTTTTTCTATGTAGCGGTGAGCGTCGGGCTCCGTCATTTTAAGCTCGCTTATGAGTATCCACTTCGCGCGGTTGACGAGCCTTATTTCGTCCATTTTTTCTTCAAACGACAACACTCTCTTTTCGGTTTGTCTCAGCCGTTCCCTCGCGCTTGACAACCAGTCGAGCGCGAGCGTCACGGAGGAACGCGACAGAGGTTTGGACAGAAGGAACACGCCGAACTCCGCGGCGCGGTCGAAAAATTCCGGATACTGTTCCGCGCGCACGAGGAGCATCACGACGGTGTTCTTTCTGCCGACGGCATCGACGGAAAAACGCATGCCGTCCTCGTCGGGCAGAGGAGAATTGACGATGACGAAATCGTAATCGTACTCCGCCATCCTGCGCTTCGCGGCGCTGACGTCGCCGACCGTGCTCACCGGACCGTATTTCTGGGGCGGGAAAAGCTCGGTCAGACTGCGGTTCAGATTTTCCGAAGCCGAGACCAGAAGAATGCTGTAAACGCGTTCTTTCAGACTCACGTCGTTCCCCCTCCTTTCAAATAACGGTCATACGGTTTTTGTCATTGACAGCAGATTTTGATTATCCTGTCCGGCACGTGCGCTTTTATGAACTCGCTGTCGTATGCCAGGCGCTTCGCCGCCCCCGGGTCGCCCGGGAGCTTTTTGTATTTGCAGAGCGTCTCGCCGTCCGCCCTGAAAAAGTTCAGATCGGCCGGAGGCGGCAGCTCTTTTTTGTTTTTTATGCCTTCAAGTCCCGCGTATATCAGCAGCGCGAAGGCGAGATACGGATTCGCCGTCGGATCCGGCGAGCGCAGCTCCGCGCGCCTGAATTCGCCGACGGCGGCGGGGATCCTCACAAGCTGAGAGCGGTTCTCGGCCGACCAGGAGATATATCCCGGCGCCTTCTGTCTGCCGAGACGGTGATATGAATCCGGCGTCGGATCAAGGAACGCGGTCATATCGCAGATCCTGTCGAGTATCCCGGCGATCATCGAGCCGAACGCTTCGTCCTTTGCCGGCTTGACCGAGACGTTTATGTGGAAGCCGTTGCCGGGCTTGTCCGTGATCGGCTTCGGCGAGAAATCCGCGTAAAGACCGTTCCTGTAAGCCACGGTCCGCACGACAGTGCGGAAGGTCAGCGCGTCGTCCGCGGCGCGCAGCGCGTCGGAATAACGGAAATCTATCTCGTTCTGCCCCGGTCCCTCCTCGTGATGCGAGCTTTCGGGATGTATGCCCATCTGCTCGAGCGTAAGGCATATCTCGCGCCGTATGTTCTCGCCCTTGTCGTCGGGCGCTATATCCATATAGCCGGCGTTGTCGTAAGGTCTGCCGGTCTTTTCGCCTTTCTCGTCAAGCTCGAAAAGATAGAATTCCTGCTCCGCGCCGAAACAGAACGAATATCCTTCGGCGGCGGCGTCTTCGACCGCCTTTTTGAGCAGGCTCCTCGTGTCGCATTCGAACGGCGTGCCGTCCGGATACGTGATGCTGCACAGCATGCGGACCACGCGGCCGTGCTCGGGACGCCACGGGAGAGGCGTCAGAGTGCCGGGATCGGGATGCAGGAACAGATCGGATCTCGCCTCGTCGCCGAAGCCCGCGACCGCGGACGCGTCAAAGGCGATGCCGTCGCCGAACGCGCGCGGCAGCTCCTCCGGCAGGATCGATATGTTTTTAACCACCCCGAAAACGTCGCAGAAGGCGAGGCGGATGAATTTGACGTCCTCCTCGGCAACGTACTGCATCACTTCTTCTTTCGAGTAATTCATTATTACCTCCCGTTTTTCAGTTCGCAACATATAGCTGCTTGTACGGATTTTTGCTGTCCGGCGTGACTACCGTGAAAGGCGAGTCCATAAGAGCGTCGGGATCCGCGCCGAACAGCTTGCAGTAAAGCTCGGCGTATCCCCTGATCTCGCGAAGCTCTTCGTCTGTCGCCGGCCTCGCCGTGACCCTGTCTGGAAACGCGACGCCGCGGCAGTCGGAGCGGAGTATCATCCGCCCTCCGTGCATACCGGTACAGGGAAAATTGCCCACTATGCGCCGGCCGTCGTCGCCCTGCCCGAAGACTACGATCACGCCGCCCGCCTGATATTCGCCGAGAAAACTGCCGGTCTTGCCGCCGATGATGATCACCGGCACCTTGTCGCGGTATTCCTTCATGTGTATCCCGGCGCGGTATCCAGCGTCGCCTTTTACGATTATCATGCCGCCGCGCATCGCGTAGCCCGCGGCGTCGCCGACGTTGCCGTGCACGACGATGCCGCCGTCGTTCATCGTGTCGCCGACGGCGTCCTGAGCGTTGCCGTGAACGACGATCGACGCGCCGTTAAGATACGCGCCAAGCGCGTTGCCGGGAACGCCGTCGATCTTCACCGATCTGCCCGACATTCCGGCCGCGATGAACCGCTGACCGAGACAGCCCGTGATCGTGTAATCGGTATCCGCGCCGCGAAGCGCCTCGTTTATCTCTTTATAAGTCTTACCGACACAATCTATATTCATATTATACTACGCCTCCGAGTTTTTTTCTACGGATTTCAGGTGAAAATATTGAATAAGACGCAAATTTTTTAGCGGACTCGAAATCGATCGAATCGACCGGCACCCTGTCCCTGATAAGCGAGGTGTAGATGCCCGCGCGCTCCGTCGCGCCGATGATGATAAAGCCTTTGAGCAGCCCGTCTTTAACGTAGAAGCGCTTCAGCGAATCTCCGTCGCGCTCCTCGCTCATCTGCCCTTCGTAAGTCCCCGCCGTCATTATGTGGAATCCGAAGAATCCGACGGAGTTCATCGGGATCGCGCTGCAAAACTCCGAATCCCCGCCCGCCATGTTGATCCCGGCGGTGCTGCCCTGCATATAGGCGTTCGGCATTATCGCAAGCACGCGCTTCGCGCCGAACGACGCGTCGTCACCCTCCGCGCAGTCGCCCGCGGCGTAAATACCGGGCAGAGAAGTCTGCATCCTTTCGTTCACGGTTATCCCGCGCCCGACCTCTCCGCCGGCGTCCTTGAACACGCCGGTGTTCGGACGCACGCCGACGGCGAGCACGAGCACGTCGAACGGCACCTCCGCGCCGCTTTTCATATACGCGATGTGATCATCGAATCGTACCGCGCTGTCTGAAAGCATGAACGTGATGCCCGCCGCCTCGAGGCGGCGCTGTACCGCGGCGGCGCATTCATCGTCGAGTATGCTCGACAGCACGCGGCCCGCGAGATCGCAGACGGTGATGCTCCCGACCCTGCCGTGAAGCCCCTCGGCACATTTCAGACCGATCAGACCGGCGCCGACGATCAGGACTTTCGACCGCCCGTTCACGGCACGCTCGAGCGCAAGGGCGTCGTCAAGCGTCATGAATCCAAATTTATCCCGCACCGTCTCGAGCCCTTCGAATTTCGGCAGAAACGGCGACGAGCCGGAGGCGACGCACAAAGCGTCGTACGGTATCACGCGGCCGCCGTCGGTCGCCACGGTTTTCGCGGCGGCGTCGATCTTTACGGCGGACTGCCCGAAAAACACCTCGCAGCCGTTTTTTTCGTAAAAGTCCGCGCCGCGGTATTTCATCTTTTCCGGGTCCGTTTTGCCTTCGAGATAATACGAGATCAGCGGTCTTGAATACACGTGATGATTTTCCTTCGATATCACGGTTATCGGACCGTCGGGATCGGTCTTGCGAATTCCCTCGATGCAGCCGACCGCGGCGCATCCGTTGCCGATTATAACGTACCGTTTCATTCCGTCTCGCTCCTTTCCTCGAATACTATCGCGTTGTTCGGACAGCCTGCGACGCACGCCGGCGCGCCGCAGACGTTGTCGAGGCAAAGCTCGCACTTCTGCATAACGCCGTCCTCGCCGGGCGCGAGCGCGCCGTACGGACAGACGAGCACGCAGGTAAGGCATCCGACGCATTTGTTTTTGTCGATGCGCACGACGCCGTCGCACTTCGATATTGCGCCGGCGATACAGCTTTTGACGCAGATCGGGTCGGTGCAGTGGCGGCACGACACGGCAAACGTAATTTTGTCGTCTCCGTCGACGCGGATGCGCGGGAAGAGCTTTCTTCCCTTGAGCCCGGTCATGTATTTAAGCCCCGAATTCGCGAACGCGCAGTTATATTCGCAGAGATGACAGCCGAGGCACCATTCTTCGTTGACGTATACACGTTTCATATCTTATTCCCCCGCATGCGAGATACCGAGTATCTGAAGCTCCCTGTCGGTCATGCCGACTCCGCGGAGCATCAGCCTGTTGCCGCGCAGCGCTTCTATCGAGTTTATACCCATGCCGCCCATGATCTCCATTATCTCGTGCCGCCACGCCGTCATCAGATTGACGAGGCGTCTGCTGCCGACGTCCGGATTGAGCCGTTTCACGAGGTCGGGGCGCTGCGTCGCTATGCCCCAGTTGCATTTGCCGCTCTGACACGTGCGGCAGAGATGACAGCCGAGCGCGAGAAGCGCCGCCGTCGCGACGTAACACGCGTCGGCGCCGAGTGCGACCGCCTTTACAACGTCTGCCGCGATCCTGACGGAGCCTCCGGCGACGAGCGAAACGTTGTTCCTGATGCCCTCGTCGCGCAGACGCTGATCGACCGCCGCGAGCGCAAGCTCCACCGGTATGCCGACGTTGTCGCGGATCCGCGTGGGCGCGGCGCCCGTGCCGCCGCGGAAGCCGTCGATCGCTATTATGTCGGCGCCGCTGCGCGCGATCCCGCTGGCGATCGCGGCGATGTTGTGCACCGCGGCGACCTTTACGATCACCGGCTTTTCGTATTCCGTCGCTTCTTTGAGTGAGAAGACGAGCTGCCGCAGATCTTCTATCGAGTAAATGTCGTGATGCGGCGCCGGCGAGATCGCATCGGACCCCTCCGGGATCATGCGCGTACGCGAAACGTCGCCGACGATCTTCGCGCCGGGCAGATGGCCGCCGATGCCGGGCTTCGCACCCTGCCCCATCTTTATCTCTATCGCCGCGCCGGCTTCAAGGTAATCCTCGTGGACGCCGAAACGGCCGGACGCGACCTGTACGACCGTGTTTGCGCCGTACTTGTAGAAATCCTCATGCAAGCCGCCCTCGCCGGTGTTGTACAGTATGCCGAGCTCGGTCGCCGCGCGCGCGAGCGAGGCGTGAGCGTTGTAGCTGATCGAGCCGTAGCTCATCGCCGAGAACATCACCGGCATCGAAAGCTCTATCTGCGGTGACAGATCGAATTTCAGCTTTCCGTCTTCCCCGCGGCTTATCTTCGACGGCTTTTTGCCCAAAAACACCTTCGTCTCCATCGGCTCGCGGAGCGGGTCGATCGGAGGGTTCGTCACCTGCGAGGCGTTTATCAGGATCTTGTCCCAGTAGACGGGCAGCGGCTTCGGGTTGCCCATTGACGATAAAAGCACGCCGCCGCTGTTCGCCTGTTTATATATTTCCTTTATTGTATCCGACTGCCAGTTGGCGTTCTCGCGCAGAGAACAGTCGCTTTTCACTATTTTGAGCGCCCTCGTCGGACACAGAGAGACGCAGCGCTGACAGTCGACGCACTTCGTCTCGTCGGAGATCATGACGCCGGACGCCTCGTCGTACGAGTGGACCTCGTTCGCGCACTGCCTTTCGCAGACGCGGCAGGCGATGCAGCGGCTCTCGTTCCTTATCACTTCAAATTCGGGATATATGAATTCAACTCCCATATCAGTACGCCCCCTCTTTTACTCTGACTATGACGGGCTCGCCGCCGGCGGGCGCGAAGATGTGCTCCGCGTCCGGTTCCATGACGCGGATCGCCGCCTCCTCGCTCGCGATGAACACGCGGTCGTCCTTTTCCCCCGCCACCATCGAACGGAGCTTAAGCCTGTCGTTCAGCGCCATCAGCCCTCCGTCAAAGCCGAGGACTATCGAAAACGGTCCGGTGATCAGAAGACCCGGAAAAACGGTCCGCAGATATCTCAGTTTTTCTTTTTCGTATAAGTCGCCCGTCTTTTCTATCGTGCTCCAGAACGGCGCGGCGATAACGTTCGCGGCTTCGTTCAGCGTCAGCCCCTGAACGCGTATCAGGTGGTCGAGGATGTAAGTTATGACCTCGGTGTCGGTCTTCAGCGTGCATTTATAGCCGTACATCTCGATAAATCGGCGGTTGGCGTCGTACGACGATATCTCTCCGTTGTGCACGACAGAGTAGTCGAGCAGAGTGAACGGATGCGCGCCGCCCCACCAGCCGGGCGTGTTCGTCGGATATCTGCCGTGCGCCGTCCAGCTGTATCCCTCGTATTCGTCGAGGCGGTAGTATCTGCCGACGTCCTCCGGGAATCCCACGGCCTTGAACGTACCCATGTTCTTCCCGCTCGAAAATACGTACGCGCCGTCAAGCTCGGTGTTTATCTTCATCACGGTGCGAGCGACGAATTCTTTCTCGTCAAGCTGAAGATCGCGCAGAACGGATTGAAGCGGCGCGACGAAATATCGCCATATAATAGGCTCGTCCGTGATCTGCGGCATTTTCCGCGTCGGGATCTGCTCTCCCTTGACGACCTCGAAGCCTTCTTTCAGATAAGCCTCGCATTTTTTTCTCGTATCGCGGCAGTCGAAAAACATATGGAACGCGTAAAGATCCCTGTATTCCGGATATATGCCGTATCCCGCAAAGCCGCCGCCGAGCCCGTTCGACCGGTCGTGCATCGGCGCCATGGCATCTATTATCTTTTCCGCGGTCATTTTTCTGCCTTCTCTTGATATGACCGCTGCGACGGCGCAGCCCGACGGTATCCTGACCTCGCCCTCTTTTTTCATATGATCACCTCCGAAAACAAAAAAAACGCACATTTGCGCGCGATAAAACCGCGCGTAAATGAACGCCTTTGCTCATTGACTTGTATTATACTCATTAAAATGCCGTTTGTCAAGAGAAAAATCGAAAAAATTGCAGGATTTTTCACATAAAATTGCAAAAATCCCGCTAAACCTCACCCCCGAAGCCCGTTTCGCGCCGGATCACCCGTTATCAACAGCCGCCCGG
Source organism: Clostridia bacterium (assembly GCA_017619885.1). Lineage (GTDB taxonomy): Bacteria > Bacillota > Clostridia > Oscillospirales > CAG-272 > UBA1248. Next base: position 19,714 of record JAFZRM010000012.1, read on the forward strand.
AGCCCTGTAAGGAGTCGCTTCGCGACAACCTTGGGGGTCGCCCACCCCTCATTGACCCCCAAACCCCCTGTTCCCCTCCCACAAGTCGCAAAACGACTTGAGGGGGC
>JAFZRM010000124.1 GCA_017619885.1 Clostridia bacterium
CTTTCTCGGCGAAGCCATATCGAGCGCGACGCAGGGCGGCGCGCAAATCTATCGAATTTTGCGACAGCAAAATATATCGTCTTCTTGCGGCGGGAGCATAGGGGTTCCCCGTTGCGAACCGGAGAGCAACGGGGGTTCACGTAAGCCCCCGCCCTACGGGGAAACAATGGGCTGTCGAGGGCGCCGACCCATACAGACCGGCTGTGTGCCCCATCAGAGATGGGAGGGGAACAGGGGGTTTGGGGGTGGCGAGGCGTATGCCGAGCCGTGAGGGGTGGGCGACCCCCAAATTCGTCGCGAAGCGACTCATCTTTTCATGCGCGCAGCGCCCATCATAAGGCGCAGCCTTACATCATTCCCGCAGGGCACATCATGTTCCGCACGGCGGAACACATCATTCCGCGCAAGCGGCCGGGGTGGGAACCCTCTAGAATGCTGCGAAGCGGCTCCTTTATTTTGCTCCGGCGAGGCGGATCTCGTAGATCACGTCGCCGCCGTTCTTTATCCTCAGGTCCGATGCGCCTTCTGTTTTTACGTACAGCCACGATTTGCCGCTCCAGACGCCGGGCGGGTCGGATACGACGGGCTTGCCGTCGAGCGTCACCGTGACGGACGGGGGCACGGCGTCGGGCACTCTGTACGGATCGCCTTTGAGCGTGAAATTCAGTCTCGCGGCGCCGTATCCGGCGACGGAAAGCGTCACGTCGTCGCCCGGGGCGAGCGGTACGCAGACGGCGCCGCGGTCGGACGGGACCGACGCGTAATGAAGCAGCACGTATCCGCCCTCCCCGATCTCCGCCGTAAACGAATCTTCGGCGACGAAGCGCCCGTCGGTCAACTCGCCGTCCTTAATTATTCGGGTGACCTCGCATCTGCCCGGCAGCTTTACCGTGACGGACGCGTCTCTGTCGCCCGGCGCGCAGAGCATGACGTAGCCTTCGCTCGGCTTTGACGCCTCGTATCCGTACGGCTCGTCGCGCCTCGGGTCGCCGGCAACCGTCCTGAATTCGAATTCGCGGCAGATCCGGTCGAAAATGCCGTTTATATATCTGAAATACGCGGCGTCGGCGTCGTTTAACAGCCTTATGTCGCCGTAGATATTGAGCTTCATCGTGCCGCGCATCAGGTTCGACAGAATCGTGCGTCGGAACGTCGCTCTGCCCTGACGGTAGATCGTGTCCGTCACGCCGACCATCGTGCCGCTGTCGTCCGTGTTTTTGAGCGGGAAGCAGGAGTCGACGTGATTTGACGTCATGCAGTCGTTATAATGATTGACGGACGCCGTGAAATCGGAAAACGCCGAATCGGAAGGGCGCGGATCGCCGCAGTAAACGTAATCGAGGCGGCTGCTCCAGTAAGGCGAGACGGCGTAGCCCGGTATGTATTTCACCGCGCCGATCCATTCAAGCGACGTCGTGAAGCCGTTGTACGCGAGGATCTTAAGCCCCGGCTTTTTTTGTCTCAGCCGGTCCATGACGTCCATGAAATACCTGACGGATCTTTCTTTGTATTCGTGCGGGTGCACCGAATGGCCGTGCGATGCCGTCGGGCACTCGAAAAAGCCGAAATCGAGCTTTATCATGTCTATCCCGCACTCGTCTATCTGCCGCGAAATGCCCTCGTACAGCATGTCCGCGGTCTCTTTGCAGCCGAGGCAGAGCGCGCCGCCGTCGCCGCTGCGCAGCTTTTCGGCGCCGGGCAGACCGACGCTTGCGCAGTTTATGTCGAACCACAGCCCGAACTTCATCCCCGCCTCTTTCAGCGCCGCGACTACCGGCGCAGGACCGTCGGGGAAATTCTTCTTTTTGAACCGCGTATACGGGACGCCGGTCTCGAACCAGAAGGCGTCCATCAGATAATAATCGAATTTTACGCCGCTTTTCCGCTCGAATTCTTTCAGTTCTTTTATGTTGTCGAGCGTCATCTGCGCGGTAAGCTCCGGTCCGTCGACCGAGCCCTCGCAGTGAAGCGCCCAGTCGCAGTAGACGCGCAGCGGCTCGTTCTTTATCGCGTGACGCCTGATATACGCCGAAAACGCCGTGAACGGATCGCCGACGGCGACGCCGTATACGACCGGAAACGACGAAACGGTGACTGACTCGTCGAACGGCGCCTGCGTGAAGTCGACGCGGTTTTTGATTATGCCGTTGTAACACACGGGGAATTCCGTGCCCGCCCACAGGCACGCGCCGCCGCTCGACGCGAACACCGGCTGACCTTCGCCGCCGCGGTACGGGGTCGCCGAAAGTTCCCTGTTCTCGGCGCAGATGCGCAGGACCTTGCCCGGTATGCTCTGAGTCACGGTCACGGTCTTTGAAAAACTGTCGCCGCAGTCGCGGTATACGAGCTCGACTGAAAAGCCGTCGCCCTCAAAGCGCATGACGACGCTGCCGTCTTCGCATTGCGACGAAACCGGCGTAAGATCTGACACGCAGTAAACGCGGCTCGCGCCGTCCCTTTGTATCTGCACGGTGAATTCGTCTCTGCCGTAAAAATAAAAGCTCTCGCCGCTAAGCGCCTCCGTCAGGCAAAGGAACCCGTCGCCCGCGGCAAGTCTGCCGGACCCGTTCTCAAGTATATGCATAACATCCTCCGGTCGTTTTTTCTCATTATAGCATAGCGCCCGCGAAAAGTCAACAGAAATGACGCCCGACGTATTTACAAAAAAAGAAAAAGCCGCGTGGCGGTGTACTTCGTAAGGAAGTACACCGCAGCTAAATTCGCCGCGAGCGGCGAGCTAAATTATGCTCCGCATAGCTAAATTTGCTTCGCAAGCTAAATTCGCTGACGCGAGCTGAATGAGGCGAATTTAATTTAGCTGAAACCGACAGGTTTCAATTTAGCTGCGAGCGTAAGCGAGCAATTTAGCTGAATAATAATCCATTCCTGTATCGGAAAGGTTAAGACGAGCTGAAACAGGATAACCCACTATGACACTTTCTATAATTGAAAGGTGTCACAGCGGGTTTGTTTCTTCTTTATATAACCTCTCCCTGGAGCGGCTTTTTCTAATCCATGAATTTGCGGAGTTTTTCGATCGCGCCGCGCTCGAGGCGCGAGATCTGCGCCTGCGAGACGCCGAGCTCGGCGGCCGCCTCCGTCTGCGTCCTGCCGAGATAGTACCGTATGCCGAGCAGTTTCTTTTCGCGGCGCGTGCAGTGCTTCAGCGCCTCGCGCAGGGCTATCCTGTCGAGCCACGATTCGCCGTCCGCGTCCGCGAGTCTGTCTGACAGATACAGCTCGTCGCCGTCGCATCCGAACACGGGCTCGTACAGCGACACGGGATCGGCTATCGCGTCGAGCGCCTCCCTGACCTGTTTTTCGCTGCATCCGAGCTTTTCCGCCAGCTGCGCCGTGCCGGGCTCCGTCCCGGTCTCCTTGACCGCCGCCTCTTTCGCGGACAGCGCTCTGTACGCCAGCTCCTTCGTGCTCCTGCCGACCTTCAGCACGCAGCTCTGCCGGATATGGCGCCGGAGCTCTCCCGCGATCATCGGCACGGCGTACGTCGAGAACCTCACGTTCATCCCGGGATCGAAATTGTCGACGGCTTTTATCAGCCCGACGCATCCCGCCTGAAACAGATCGTCGGCGTTTCTGCCGCGCTTTTTTATCTTCGACACCTCGGACAAAACGAGCAGGAGGTTTGCCGTGATGAAGTCGCGCCGCGCCTGCCGGTCGCCGGCTTTCACCGCCTTCATCAGCTCCTCCGCTTCTTCATCCGACAGAGTTTTCAGCGAGCCGGTGCTTATGCCGGTCACCTCAACTTTTCCGTTCATTTATATCGATTTTCCTTTTTCATATTTATTTGCGGCGTACCGCATTTCCGATTATTGACGGGTCAGGGGCAAAAAAGTTTGAAAAAGGCTCTGTATTTTTTGCCATTTATACAGAAAAATATTTGACAAAGCTGAATTTGTGTGGTAGAATAAGATAACCGGGACTGTCTTTACCTGTAATATTGCCGAGCGGAGGACGATATGAGACATATAGATTTTGAAACGTATCTCGATAAAGTGCGCGGATGTTTTGCGGGCAAAGCGGCGATCGGCACGATGGGCGCGCCGTACGAGGGCGTCAAAATGCGCATGGAGCTGAAATACCGCCCTGAGATGACGGACGCGATGCTCCCGAACGACGATCTGGATCTGCAGGTCCTGTGGCTCGACGTGGTCGAAAAATACGGCGCGGACTTCACCTCGCGCCAGCTTTTGCGGCGCTTCTGCGAATACTGCGATTATTCGCCCGGCGAGTACGCGGTGATGCGCAAAAATTATCAGTGCGGGATATACCCGCCGTATTCCGGCAGCTACAGAAACGATTTTTACCGTCAGGGCATGGGCTGTCCGATACGCTCGGAGATCTGGGCGTGCCTCGCGCCGGGCGAGCCGGAGCTTGCCGCGGGATACGCGAGCCGCGACGGCGTGCTCGACCACGAGGGCGAATCGGTTTACGCCGAGATGTTTTTCGCGGCGGCGGAGGCGGAGGCGTTCTTCGAGGACGATATGAGAGCGCTGATCGACGCCGGACTGTCCGTCATCCCGCCCGAATGTAAATTCGCGGGGCTCGTGAAATACGTCGTCATGCTCTGCGACGCGCATAAGGACGTCGAGACGGTCCGCGCGTACATACTCGACAGATACGGCCACCCCGACTGCACAAACATGTTCCAGAACATGGGCATAACGCTCGCGTCGCTCCTTCTGTGCGGAGCCGATCCGATAAAAACGGGGCTCACGGCGCTAAACTGCGGCTTCGACACGGACTGCACCTGCGCGTCAGCCGGCGCGATGCTGGGTATAATCCTGGGCGGCAAAAGATTCTCGGAGCTTACGGGGCTGTACGATCTGAAATACGTGCTGTCCGTCAGATCGGAGGGGCACGGAGAGAAGACCGACGAGCTGTCGGAGGAGATCGCAAGACTCGGCACCGCCCTGCCGCATAAAGATACGGCGATAGACAACGCGCCGGAGGTAAAATACGATTTTGAGCCCGCGCCCGCGTATACGTTTGAATTCGAATACAAATACAAGCCGTGCGTCACGCCGATCCATCCGTGCGCGGTTAGCGTAAAGATAAACCACAAGGGCAGAATCGAAGGAAAACTTAAGATAAACTGTCCCGAACCGCTCTTCTGCCACGTCGGCGAGCTTGACGTGAGCGGTGCGGACACGGCGTCCGCGCTCTGCGTGTTCGGTATCGCGCCGGGCACGAAGCTCTTCCCGATGAAAAACATAATAGGCGTCACGTTCGAGACCGGCGGGGAGGCGTACTGCGACGAGTTCGGCATCTGCTGCGCCGACGTCTGGCGCGTAGACGGGCCGATCTGGCGCACGGAGCCCGCGATCGCGCCGACCGCGCTCGAGGGCGGCAAAAGCTACTGGAGCCTGATGAAGCCCGGCGGAAACGAGGGCGAGAACACCGACAACGTCCGCGATTTCCACCTCGATTTCGCGCGCGACACCGACACGGCGTACGTAGACATAAACTCGTTGTCCGAGCCTTTTGAAGAAGGATATTCCGACGGGCGCATAAAACGGTATTTCTACAAAGAAGAAGACAGCTTTAAGCTGTCCGACATATCCGGCTTTTACGGTCCGTGCGTGTTCTATCTGTCGCAGACCGTCGTGTCGGACGACGACAGAAACGTTTACATACAGCTCGGCCGCAGCGCGCCGTTCGAGCTTTATCTTAACGGTGAGCTGTTGTCGAAGCGCGACGACTGCGATACGTTCACGTCCGAGAACGTGCATATCTCCGGGGTTAAACTGAAAAAAGGAGAGAACCGGCTCGTCCTGCGGCTGACGCAGATGAACGCGGACAGCAAATGGAGCCTCGTGTTCTCGAAGGGCGCGACGTGCGCCGAACATTACACCGATCTGAAATATAAAATAATATAACAGGAGCAAACCATGAAAAAACTGATCGTTCTGCTTCTTTGCGTGCTGACCGTCGTGTCCTGCTTCGCCGCGTGCTCGGATAAGCCGGGAAACGACGACACCACCGCCGCAACGGAAGCGCCGCAAACCGACGCTGAAGAGACCGTCGATCAGAACTACGTCCCGAATCTTCCCGAAGAGAAGTTTCCGGGCAAGTTCAACATACTTTGCGAGGGAGATTTCTGGGGTACGTTTGACGACTTGTACCAGGAAGAGGGCTCCGACGCCGACAACGTCAACGACGCCGTCTGGAGAAGATGCCTTGCGATGTATGACAGATTCGACGTTGACATAATGGTAACACCGTCCGGCAACACGACGACGGCGCTGAAGAACAGCGTCAAGTCGGGCGACGACGCGTACGACGCCGTCTGCGCCAGAATGCCGCTCATCGCGTCAAGCGCGGCGAACGGCGACCTTATGGACCTGTATGAAGTCGAGGGACTCGACCTCAGCAAACACTACTGGGACCAGAGCGCGAACGAAAAGCTTTCCATCGCGCATAAGCTGTTCTACACGGTCGGCGACATAATCACCGTCGAAGACCGCTGCACCTGGACGATGATGTTCAACAAACGTCTCGCCGAGGCGCTCGACCTCGAGAACCTTTACGAAGTCGTAAAGGAAGGCAGATGGACCTACGATTATTTCTATACCACGATGAAGAACTGCGGCTTCGCCAAGCCGAACGACGACGGCGAATGGGACTACAAGGCTTCCTACGCGTTCTCGACTCACAGAGACATGGCGTACGGCTTCTTCTATTCCGCCGGTCTGTCTTTCATACAGAAGGACAGCGACGACATTCCGTATATCGAAGCCGCCAACAACGAGAAGATCCAGGACATCCTCGTGTATTCTCTGAAGGTCATGCGCGACACGCAGCTGACGATCGACGCTCACAAGTGGACTCACGTTGACCCGTGGGCGACGAGACTGACGCAGGCGGCGTTCGAGGAGGACAGAGCCCTGTTCTACGCGGAAGTGCTTTCGACGATAATCAGCCTGCGCTCGATGGATACGGACTTCGGCATCCTGCCGGTACCGAAGTACGACAGCAAGCAGGAAAACTACGTGACGTTCGTCAACCCCGCCGCCTCGCTGATCGGCGTTCCGATCTATCAGAAGAACAAAGAAAACGCGAGAAAGAGCGGTATAATCCTTGAGGCGATGGCGTATTACGGCCACGAGCTGATCGTCCCCGAATTCATCGAAAAGGCGATCAAGGGCATCGCGACGCGCGACGTCGAATCGATAGAGATGCTCGACATCATATTCAAGAACAGGATGTACGACCTCGGACTCATAAACGACTGGGGCACTATAGCGTCGAGCTACAGCGACCTCGTGTTCAACAACAAGAGCGATTACGCGAGCACGTTCAAAAAGACCTCCAAATCCGCTGAAAAACAGCTTAAGAACTTCTTGAAGAAAGTCGGCGTCGTTTCGTGACGCGTTACCGTTATAATTTGATCAACAGGAGAGAAATCATGAGAAAACTTATCGTTTTGCTTCTGTCGCTTGCGACCGTTCTGTCGTGTCTTGCCGCCTGCGCGGGCGGAGGCGACGACACCGAGGCGATAACGACGGAAGAATCGACAGAAGCCGTTGTCACCGAGGATCTGAACTACGTACCGGATCTGCCGGACGAGACGTTCCCCGGTGAATTCAACATCCTCTGCGAAGGCTCCTTCTGGGCGACGGACGGCGCGCTATATCAGGAGGAAGGGTCTGACGCGGACAACGTCAACGACGCGGTCTACAGACGCTGTCTTGCGATGAAGGACAGATTCGGCACCGAGATTGTCGTCACGCCGTCAGCCGACACGACCGTCTCGCTCAAAAACAGCGTGAAATCCGGCGATAAGGCGTACGACGCGGTCTGCGCGAGGATGCCGAAGATCGCCGCGAGCGCCGAAAACGGCGACCTCGTCGACCTGAAAGAGGTCGAGACGCTCGATCTGTCAAAGCATTACTGGGATCAGAGCGCGAACGAGAAGCTGTCGATCGGCGGCAAGCTGTTCTACACAGTCGGCGACATAATCGCGACCGAGGACCAGGCGACCTGGACGATGATGTTCAACAAGCGCATCGCCGAGGCGCACGACCTCGAAGACCTCTACACCGTCGTGAAAGAGGGCAGATGGACGTTCGACTACTTCTACAATCTGCTCAAGGACACCGGCGTCGCCCATCCGAACGACAACGGCGAATGGGACCATCTGGCGACGTACGCATTCGCTACGCATATGGACATGGGATACGGCTTCTTCTACGCCGCCGGCCTCTCCTTCGTGCAGAAGGACAACGACGATATCCCGTTCATAGACGCGACGAACCAGGAAAAAGTCCAGAACGTTCTGACGTACTCGCTCAAGGTCATGCGCGACACTTCGCTTACGATCGACGCGCATAAATGGGTGCATATAAGGGCCGCCGCGCACGAGCTGATCGCCGAGGCGTTCATGGAGGACAGAGCGCTGTTCTTCTGCGAAGTGCTCGCCACGATAATCGGCTTCCGCAGCATGGATACCGACTTCGGCATACTGCCGCTGCCCAAATACGACGAATCGCAGAAGGATTACGTCACGTTCGTCAACCCGGCGGCCTCGCTCGTCGGCATACCGATCTATCAGAAGACCGCGGACAACTGCCGCAAGAGCGGTATAATCCTTGAAGCGATGGCATACTACGGCCACCAGATAATCGTGCCGGAGTTCATCGAAAAGGCGATCAAGGGCATCGCAACGCGCGACGTCGAGTCGATCGAGATGCTCGACATCATCTTCCAGAACAGAATGTACGACCTCGGCCTCATCAACGACTGGGGCGGACTCGCGTCGGGCTACAACAACCTCGTGTTCAACAACAAGAACGATTACGCGAGCATGTTCAAGAAGTCTTCCAAATCCGCCGAAAAGAAGCTGAAGAGCTTCCTCAAAAAGGTCGGCGTCGGTTGATCTCGGATTAAAAAAACAGGCTGTTTCAGCCTGTTTTTTTGTTCTCATCCGCCGTTTAACAACGCCTGTATCTTGACCTTTATGATATCGAAGGCGACGTCGTTTTTGCCGCTGTTTATGACGATGTCCGCGAGCGACTTCGTCGGCTCGACGTAGACGTAGTGCATCGGCTTGACCGTCGAAAGGTACTGGCGCGCAATGCCCTCCACGTCGCGCCCGCGCTCCTTCACGTCGCGGATCACGCGGCGCAGGATGCGCTCGTCGGCGTCCGCCTCGACGTATATCTTTATGTCGAGCATGTCGCGCAGGCGGCTGTCGCTCAGCACGAGTATCCCCTCGACGATGACGACATCGGACGGCTTGACGGTGACGGTGCGGTCGGAACGGTTGTAGACGGTGAAGTCGTAAACGGGGCATTGCACCTGCTCGCCGCGCTTCAGAGCGCCGAGATGCTCTGCCAGCAGTTCCGTTTCAAAAGCGTCCGGGTGGTCGTAATTCAGCTTTATCCGCTCTTCCAGCGTCAGATCGTCGCGGCGTCTGTAATAATTGTCGTGATATATGACGGTTATTCTGTCCCCGAATTCTTCCTTGAGCCTGTTCGTGAACGTGGATTTGCCGGAGCCCGTGCCGCCGGCTACGCCAATCATAACGGTTTTCATATGTCCCTCCGATGTGTTGCTGACATATTATAACAGATACGCGCGCGATTGTCAAGCGTCAAACAATTTTCTCGAAATTCGATAAAAATTTCATTTTTCTATTGACAATTGTCTTGTTATATGATATCATAAGCCTGCCGGAGGTGATCGATGATGATAAGAGATATCATAAACCGGATCAAAATATTCGGGTTTTTCACGATAGCGAAGCTCGTGACGGCGGCGGCGCACTTAAAGGAAAGATTTGCCGCGAAAAGCGACGGCGGCGCCCTCGACCGCGACGTCTGACCGACCGTCCGTAAGACTATTTTCAAAAAACACTTGACAAACGGCGAAAAAAGTAGTATAATCCCGGGTACAGGCAGAGATGAAGAGAGTAATCCGCGCAGAAGTATCAGAGAGGGGACGGCCGGTGAAAGTCCTTTACGGAGCGCTGATGAAGACCGCTTCTGAGCCGCGGCGAGGAAACAGCAGTATTCGCCGCCGTGACCCGCGTTAAGGGAAAACGAGTTAAATCCAAGGTGGGACCGTGTAATTTTTGCACCCTTGAACGTCATTTTTGACGTATCGGGGGTTTTTATATTTTTCGGAGGTATGAAATGAAAGTTATCTACAACGACGGACACGTCGGAGAATGCGCGCCGGAGGAAGAACTGCACATAATCCGGCATACGGCGGCGCACGTCATGGCACAGGCGGTCAAGCGCCTTTATCCGCACGCCGATTTCGGTTACGGACCCGCGACCGAAAAGGGCTTCTACTACGATATAGATCTCGGCGACACGAAGCTGACCGACGAGGATCTGGCGAAGATCGAGGCGGAGATGAAGAAGATCACGAAGGAAAACCTTCCGATCAAAGCCTTCACCCTGCCGCGCAAGGAAGCTATCGAGCTCATGGAGCAGAGGGGAGAGAAATACAAGGTCGAGCACATAGGCGACCTGCCCGACGACGCCGTCATAAGCTTCTATCAGCAAGGAGAATATATCGACATGTGCGTCGGTCCGCACCTCTGCTACACGAAGGCGCTCAAGATATTCCGTATCACCGGTCAGTCCGGCGCGTACTGGAAGAACGACAAGAACAACAAGATGCTCACGCGTATAAACGGCACGGCGTTCTCGAAGCAGGAGGAGCTCGACGAGTTCTTAAGACTTCAGGCCGAGGCCGAACAGCGCGACCACAGAAGGATCGGCAAGGAGATGCGCCTGTTCATGACGGACGATCTCGTAGGCAAGGGCCTGCCGATGTTTCTGCCGAACGGCTACACGGTGTGGCAGGAGCTTGAGAATTATATCAAGGAAAAGGAGCGCAAGCTCGGATATCAGCACGTCATGACGCCGTGCGTCGGCACTGTCGCGCTGTATCAGACCTCCGGCCACTGGGAGCATTATAAAGACAATATGTTCCCGGCGATGGAGGTCGAGGGCGAGAGCTTCGTCCTCCGCCCGATGAACTGCCCGCATCACATGATGATCTACGCGAGCAGAGGCCATTCCTACCGCGATCTGCCGATCCGCATCGGCGAGATAGCGCACGATTTCAGATTCGAATCGTCCGGAACGCTCAAAGGTATCGAGCGCGGACGCCACTTCTGCCAGAACGACGCGCACCTGTTCGTCACGCCGGACCAGATCAAGGACGAGGTCAGCCGCGTGGTCGACCTGATCTTCGACGTGTATAAGGATTTCGGGATCACGGATTACCGCTGCGTGCTCTCGCTGCGCGATCCCGACGACAAGGTCAAATATCACCAGGACGACGAGATGTGGGAAAAGGCGGAGAACGCTCTGCGCGACGTGCTGAACCAGCTCGGCATTCAGTATACCGAGGAGATCGGCGAGGCGGCGTTCTACGGTCCGAAGCTCGACGTCAACGTCAAGCCCGCCGTAGGCGCGGAGATAACGCTGTCCACCTGCCAGCTCGACTTCTGCCTGCCGGCTAAATTCGATCTGAAATACGTCGATAAGAACGACGAGAAGAAGACGCCCGTCGTGCTTCACCGCGCGATACTCGGCTCGCTCGACCGCTTCATGGCGTATATAATCGAGGAGACGAAGGGCAAATTCCCGCTCTGGCTCGCCCCGCTGCAGGTCAAGGTGCTGCCGGTCAGCGAAAAGACGCTCGATTACGCACAGAAGGTCACGGACGAGCTCGAAGCCGCCGGACTCCGCGTGACGCTCGACGAGCGCGACGAGAAGATCGGATACAAGATCCGCGAAGC
>JAFZRM010000013.1 GCA_017619885.1 Clostridia bacterium
GATCATCGTTTGAAACGGGTCGTCGAGGGCGCCGACCCCTACAGACCGGCCGCGTGCCCCATCAGAGATGGGAGGGGAACAGGGGGTTTGGGGGTTAATGAGGGGTGGGCACCCCCAAAGAATGTCGGCGTCAGCCGACTCCTTAATGCCCGCGGGCAATTCGTGTCGGCAGACAATTCATGTGCGTCAGCACAATTCACGCGCCGTACGGCGCAATTCATTCGGAATGCTCGATCAACCCTTACGGGTTGTTCGATACGCACTTCGTTGACGCACACGATATGTTTGATTATGAAAACCAGAAAGATCGCGGCAAAGGCTCGACCGGCATAAGGATGTTTTTCACCGCAAGTCCATGCGGTGAGTAAGTGCGCACTTAAAAAAAGTAGGCTGAAATCAATATCAGTCTGCTTTTCATATTCAGCCGGTTTTATGAAGACGTTCGCTTCGCTCACTAATGAAGACGGGCTAACGCCCTAATGAAGACGTTCGCACCCCGGCGCTCACTAATGAAGCGAAGACGCCCGCGTTCCTTAATCAGCTCCGAAGGAGCGTCTTCATTAGCGAAGCGTCTTCATTTCTTCGTTAGCTCGCTTGCGGGCGTCTTCATTTTCGGCGCGGCAAAGAAATTCCAAAATACTTCCTTTTCACGCCGCGCCGAAGGTCTGCCGAGTTTTTTTCATTGTTTACATTTATGCGGTATTATTCGGCGCCGCGTTATGATAAAATCAAAAAAAACACCTCGGAGGATCTGTTATGAACGGATATTGGATCAGGGTCGACGAATTCAGACCTGAAACGACGTTTTACTATTTCAAAAAGAAATTCACGGCGGGGCGGAAAAACGAGCTTGTGATCGACGCGTGCGCCGACACGCGCTATCAGCTTTACATAAACGGCGCGCTCTGCTGTGAAGGTCCGTGTCAGGGCTCCTATTATCAGAGATATTACGACACCGTGGACTGCGGCGACAAGCTTGTGCCGGGCGAAAACGAGCTCGTCATGAAGGTCATGCACGTCAACGCCGAAAGATTCATCTCCACGTACAAAAAAGACCGCGCCGCGGCGTGGCTTCAGGCGAAGCTGACCGTCGACGGGCAGGACAGATCGTTTTTCACCGACGGCAGCTGGGAATGCCTGCGCGACGACGGCGTGTCGTTTCAGCACGGCGCCGGGCTTCACGGCTCGATCCCGGAATTCGAGATACACCACGCCACTCAAAAGCTGACGCCGGTTTCGTTCCACACGTGGTACGAGGTCGATCTGCCGAGCAAGAGCTTCAACCTCTGCGGCTGCAGCGAGCCGTATATCATCGCGCCGCGTCCGATCCCGCAGATGCAGACTTATCCCGAAAAGCCGTTCATCCCGGACGGCAAAAACGAGCTCGACGCCGGAAAGTACACGACCGCGAAGGTGAAATTCACGATCAAAGCCCCCGCCGGCACGAAAGTCAAGATAATCTACGCCGAATGCCGGCTCACTAAGAACGAGGACGGCAGCTGGTACAAGAACATGCGCGACGAAAAGGGCGGTCTCGTAGCCGGCAACGCGATCGACTTCGTCGAATGCAGCGGCGAGCCGCAAACGATCGAGCCGTTCTGGTACCGCGCGTTGAGATACGTTCGCTTCGAGGCGGACAACGGCGCCGACGTCGAGATCCTCTGTGCCGGATACCGCGAATATTTCTACCCGATGCACGACATAGCGAAATTCGAGTGCTCCGATCCCGAACTGAATAAAATGTGGGACGTCAGCATCAACACCGTTCGCTGCTGTATGCACGAAATCTACGTCGACTGCCCGTATTACGAACAGCAGCAGTACGATATGGACTCCGCAAACGAAGCGCTGTTCACGTACCGCTTCATCTCCGACACGGCGATGCAGAAGAAGTGTATCACGGACCTCGCGCACTCGCAGATCCCCGACGGCATGATCCAGGCGAACTACCCGTCGACGATGGTCCAGGTTATACCGGATTTTTCGCTGTTCTTCATCTTCATGGTCCGCGATTACATGCGCTACACGGGCGATATGAAATTCGTCCGCTCGCTGACCGGCAATATCGACCGCGTGCTCGAGAGCTTCAAGAGCTTTGAGGACGAGCGCGGCCTGTTCGGCGCCACGCCGTACTGGGCGTACGTCGACTGGGTGCCGGGCTGGTTCATCGGTATCCCGGACGGCGGCAGAGAAGAGCCGCTGACGATCTCCAACCTCATGTATTCCGCGGCGCTGACCGCCGCCGCCGAGATCGCGGAGGCGACCGGCAAGCCCGGCGCGGCGTCGGACTACAGAGCCCGCGCCGAACAGATCAACGCGCTCGTGAAAAAATACTGCTACGACGAAGAAAAGGGGATGTACCGCAACACGCCGTCGCGCAGCGATTTTTCCGAGCACACGACGCTCTGGGCGATCCTCGCCGACGCCGTAAAAGGCGACGAGGCGCGCGCGCTGATGGAGCGTACGCTTGACGCGGACGTGCCGCGCTGCACGTTCTCGATGAACTACTACATGTTCCGCGCGCTCGAAAAGGCCGGCTGCTACGACCGCGCCGACCGTGTGCTCGACGGCTGGCGTCATATGCTCGATATGCACTGCACGACGTGGTGCGAGAACCCCGGTCAGCCGAGAAGCGAATGCCACGGCTGGTCGAGCGCCCCGGCGTACGAGTTCTCCGCGATGATACTCGGCGTCAAGCCGGCGTCTCCCGGTTTTGACACGGTCACAGTCACGCCGTTCACGGAAACGCTTGACTGGGCGAAGGGCGAGGTGCCGACGCCGCACGGCAAGATCTGCGTCGAATGGCACAAGAAAGACGGCAAATTCACACTCAACGTCAGACTGCCCGAGGGCGTGAAGCTCGTCGAATAACGGAAAATCGAAATCACTGTATAAAGATCCCGGAAGGAGCACAAATGAAAAAGATAATCGCAATTATCATGACTGTTTCACTGATCTTTGCGGCCGCGGGCCTCACCGTCAACGCCGCGGAAAACGAATGGACAGTTTACGCCGCCGCCGTCGACTACAGGGATACTTACTCGGAGGATGAGCCGCTTCCCAATGAGCCGGGTCTGAAATACACGGATCTCGGCGTGCAGATGTATTCAGCGGACGAATATTCACTTAAGAGAATGGGCGCGAACGCCTGGGGAACCATCCAGACCAAAGAGAAAGTCAGCTATAAGAACGGGCTCACGATGACCGTCCTCGTCGACGGCTTCAACAACAGCGGCGCCGACAAGTGGATCTCGTTCTCGATCTGGGACAGTCAGAAGATAAGCCAGGGTGCCACAGGCTACGGCTGCGGCTGGTTCTGCCTCGTCAGACCGACGAGCTCGGGCTGCAGTCTCGAATCGTGGCTCTGCACGCCCACGGTGGCAATGAAGAACCTCGCTATGAAACAGTGCGACACGAACATCTACGAGGGCGAAGCCCTGCAGCTCGAGATCAAAGCCGTCGACGGCAAATACAGCGTGTTCGTCAACGGCGTCGACATGAAGGCTGAAGAATTCGTGCAGTTTATGGAGAACGACGAGGCGTACATAGGCCTCACCGGACATCAGGGCGTCAGGGAACAGTTCAGCTTCACTATAACCGAGTTCAACGGCGCGGTGCCGACCGGTACGGAAGCGATAGATCCGTACGTACCTGATCTCGGCCCCGAGCCGGTCCCGATACCTCCTTCCACGCCGGAAGGCGAGCCCTGCTGGCTGTGGAGCGCAGAGAGGGTCAAATACAACGTGCCCGGCATCGGCATGACCTCGGTCGTAAACGACGACGG
The DNA here is from genome assembly GCA_017619885.1 of Clostridia bacterium. GTDB lineage: Bacteria > Bacillota > Clostridia > Oscillospirales > CAG-272 > UBA1248. The sequence continues at coordinate 3,785 of JAFZRM010000013.1, forward strand.
ATCTCTTCATATAACGTTTGACGAGAACATGCCGCAGATCAACACGAGCGTCAGGACCGGATCGTACAAGGCGGAGGAATTTCCGGTATGGGCGATCCTGTTCAAGGGCCTTGACGAGACGGACGCGAGCGGCGTGCTCTGGTACTGCGCCGGCGAAGTCTACTCCGCGCAGGACGGCTCCGAGCTGAGCGTGCGCTGGGACGCCTGCGATTACGACGAAGACAACGACACCGGCTGGCGCATAATGACGGTAGATCTGGGGACCGAGAACACATGGGACGGCATGATCAACGGCTTCCTGCTCGCGGTGGCGAGCGCGGGAGTCCTGACGGATACGACCGCCGACATAATGTGGATCGGATTTTTCCGCAGTGAAAAGGACGCTTACGAATACGCCGGAATGGGCGACTATTTCGCCCGCGAAAACGGTCTTGCGCCCGCGACTCAGGCGGACACGACCGAAGCCGCGACCGACGCGGCGACCGAGCCCGACGCGACGGCGGACGTCACCGATGACGTGACGACGGACGCGCCCGAAACGCAGCCGTCCGAGCCAGGCAAGAAGAGCGGCGGCGGAGCGGTGATCTGGATAACCGTCGGCGCCGTAGCCGCGATCGCGGCGGTCACCGCGGTGATCGTCGCCGTGCGCAGAAAGAAGAAATAAAGCCGCCGACATAACGGAGCAGACCGGTTCGCCGGTCTGTTCTTTTCGTCCTTCGGTTTTTATTTCATTTCAATTTACCTATTTATCTTGAAAATTGCAAATATTTGTGTTATATTGAATTCAAACGATACGAAAGAGATACCGAAATGAAAAAAACCGTAAAAAAGATCTGTTTTTTCCTGTTCTGCGTTGTATTCATTTCTTTAGTCATATATTCAGCCACGAGCGTCGGGGCTCAGACGAAGACGAGCCATATCTATGAGAAGGCCGCCGAGAAGATGCTGGGCGAGCCCGAGGTGCGCGCCGACGCGCTGTACTTCAACATGCTGACCGCGCGCGGACAGTACGTTTACGACAGGCTCAAAGAGACGATAGAAAAGGGCAAACGCTATACCGATCTGATGCCGCTCGTGCTCGGAGAGCAGGAGCTGTCCTCCGTGGTGCGCGCGCTGACGTACGACGATCCGTCGCTTTACTACGTCAACGCCGACGCGTTCGATCTGAAAAACCACGGCTACACCGATTCGGCGAAGCGGTCAGGAAAGCTCGTGATACTGCCGTCGGTCGTCGACGGAAAATACACGCGCGTCTGGATTCCGTACACCGCAAACGACGACGACAGCTCGAAATTCCTCGAAAAATCGAAGAACCGCTTCAAGGCCTCGCTTAAAAAAGTGCAGACGATGATACAGGACGTGAGCGATCCGTTCCTTGCCGCCCAGCTGATACACGATTATCTGTGCGGCGTCTGCGAGAAGGTTGAGTCCGGCGGCGTTTACGCCGACACGGCTTACGGCGCGCTCGTCGAGGGCAGGGCGACTTCTCTCGGCTACGCGAAGGCGTTCAAGCTCCTGTACGACATTCACGTCGGCAACTCGTTCATCGTCAACGGCGGCAGCCGCTACTGGAACGTGGTCCTGTGCGGCGACAAATACTACAATATCGACGTGTACGGCGACGATCTCGACGGGATGCTGAACGGAGCGCAGCAGCGCGGCATATCCTCGCACCTGTATCTGTTCCGCGACGACGCGACGTTCTACCTCGATCACGAAAAGAGCGTCGGATCGGTCCCGATCTGCGACGACAAGGAATCGTACTATTCTCACAACGGCTTCGATCCGTCGACGCCGTCGGCGCTCTACGACGCCGTCAGCCGTCAGGTCGAGTCGCAGCACCGCTCGAAGACTTATTATTTCGAGATATATACCGAGCTCGACAACGCCGCGGCGCGCATAAAGGAAGCGACGCTGCGTGAACTGAGCGCGAATTACCCGGACTACGCGGACACCGTGACGGTCTACCGGCTGTCCGAGTACGTGCCCGCATACGTCGTGCGCATGGAGACGGCGCAGAAGATAACGGAGGACTGATATGATCTTTGAAAAAGCCGTCGGCCTGCTCAAAGAAAAGGGGCTGACCGTCACCTTCGCGGAAAGCTGTACGGGCGGACTGCTCGCAAAATCCGTGACCGACGTCGCGGGCGCCTCTGCAGTGTTCCCGGGCAGCGCGGTCACGTATTCAAACAGGATAAAGGAATCGGTCGTTCACGTTGACCCTGAGACGATCGAAAAATATACCGAGGTCAGCCACGCGGCGGCGCGCGAGATGGCGGCGGGCGCGGCGGCGGTCTTCGGCGCCGATATCGCCGTGTCTGTCACCGGATACGCCGGCCCCGGCGGCGGGACCGAAAACGACCCCGCCGGCACCGTTTACGTCGGCGTTTACGCCCGCGGCAGGGTCGATTCGTACCGCTTTTACTTCGCGGACGCCGACAGGGCGCACGTGAGGGAGCTGTGCCTGTCGTTTGCGGCGTATATAACGGAAGTCGAGGCGTCAAGGCTGTGAAGGCGTGGCAGAAAGCGCTCGTCATGTTCGGGCTGTTCTGCGGCTTCGAGGCGGTATATCAGCTGTGCCTTTATTTCGAGCGCACGTATTTCCCGCGGACGCCGGTCTGCACGCTCGTGCTCGGCGTGATCGTCTGCGGCCTGCTTATCGCGGTCGTGGCGCTCAACCGCGGATTTGACAACACTCCGGTCTCGCCCGATTCGTACAGCCACAGCATCCCGTACGACCGCAGGGTCGAGCTTGCGGAGAAAGCAAACAAAAGAAAAAAGATCGCGAAGCAGCTTATGTACCTGTTCATCCCGCTCGCGTTCGTGTTGAGCCTCGATCTGCTCGATCTTTACTTTGACATTTTTGACAGGATAAAGGAGATATTCAGCTGATGAGCGTCGCCGCTTATTCGCTTTTTTCCTCCTCGTCGGGGAATTGTGAATTCATAACCGACGGGGAGACGTCTTTTCTTATCGACGCCGGATGCAGCGCGAAGCGGATAACCGACGCGCTGTGCTCGCTCGGCGCCTCGCCCGGAAATATCTCGGCGGTGTTCGTCACGCACGAGCACACGGACCATATAGCGGCGCTGCGCGTGCTGACTCAGAAATACGGCTTCGCCGTCCACGCGCCCGCGGTGTGCGCGCCGTACATACCGGTCCCGGTAGGGGAGCACGAAAGGGAGTTTTCGGTGAGGCTCGGCGCCTTCACCGTGAACAGCTTCGCCACGAGCCACGACAGCAGATGCAGCGTCGGCTACGTAATAACCCACGACGGCGGCGACAGGTTCGCCGTGGCGACCGACACCGGCTGCGTCACCGAACAGATGAAGGACGCCCTGTGCGGCTGCCGCGCGGTGCTGCTCGAGTCGAATTACGACGAGGTCATGCTGATATGCGGCCCGTACCCGGAAGATCTGAAGCGGCGGATCGCGTCGGACCGCGGCCACCTTTCAAACGCCCAGTGCGCGGGATTTTTGCCGTATCTGTACGGCAAAGGCACGCGGCGCGTCGTGCTCGGGCACATCTCGCCGGAAAACAACACGCCTCAGACGGCGCTGTCGGCTGCTTTGGCCTGCGCCGCCGAGCACGGATTGTCGGATATGCAGATCGTGTGCGCCGAAAGATACGGGATAACGAGGATAATATGAACGTTTACGTCATACACGTCGGGAATCTCAAGGAAAAATACTACGCGGACGCCGTCGCAGAGTACGAAAAGCGGCTCGGCAGGTTCTGCCGCCTGAAAAACGTAGAGATACGCGAGGAGCGGCTGCCGGATCAGCCGTCAGAGGCGCAGATCACTTCGGCGCTGCAGGCGGAGGGCAAACGCATACTCGAGGCGCTGCCCGAGCGCGCGTACAGGATCGCGCTCTGCGTCGAGGGAAAACAGCTGAGCAGTGAAGATCTCGCCGCGGCGATAGCCGGCGCGGCGCGCGATACGGTCTTCATAATCGGCAGCTCTTACGGACTGTCGGAGACCGTCAAATCGGCCTGCGATCTGCGCTTGTCGTTTTCGCGGATGACGTTCCCGCACCGGCTGATGAGAGTCATGCTCGCCGAGCAGATCTACCGCGCGTTTTCGATAAACGCCGGCGGCGGATACCATAAGTGATATGAGACTTTATTACAGAGCAAAAAAACGCGCGGCGACACCGGCGATCATCTGCTTTTTGCTGGCGGGGCTCGCCGTCGCCTGCGCGGTGCTCGCGTACAGATTCAACATACCGGCGCTTTATGTCGCGTCGTTTTCAGCGGCGGCGCTGCAGCTGCAGATCTTCATACTGTATGTCGGCTCGGCGTACGAATACGAGCTTGACGACGGCGTCCTGCGCATATACAGGATCACCGGGAAAAGCAGGCTCCGCATCTTCGATCTAGATCTGCGCTTCGCCGACGCGATGCTCGGTTACAGTGAGTACCGGGAATACAAAAAAACGCGCGGAAAACCGCGCCGCACGTTTGTCTGCCTGTGCGGCGTGCCGAAAAAGCGCGCGCAGATAATAATATACGGTACGTCGGCGCTGTTTTTCGCGCCGGACGAGGTGTTCGCCGCGGCCGTGAAAGCGCAGATCGGCTCAGAGCCTGTCGGCGAACAGCGTCCCGTCTGACGCCTCCTTCACCGAAAGAACGTCTCCTCTGCGGCACGCGCAGAGCGGGCCGGCGCAGCGCACGGGCACGACCGCGCCGCGGTACCCGGCGTATCCGCCTTCCCCGTCTATATCGGTGACGGCGACCGCCAGACCGCGCTCCTCCGGGCGCCCGCGCTTTATAAAGCAGGCGGCGGAGACGAGCAGACAGTAACCGAAAAACGCCGCGCACTGCAGCCGTATCGGCGCGCCGAGCACGGAGGGCGAGAACGCTGAAAGCGAAGCCCCGCCGCCGAGCAGCATCAGGCGCGAGCCGCTGCACAGATACGCGGCGATGAAAAGAAACGAAAGCGCCGTCCACAAAGACGGCATGATATCGTACAAAGTTATCATAAATGCCTCCCGCAAAATCATTACCGGAAAACGGCAGGGTTATACGATGTTTTTTTCAAAAAGATCAGATTATACGTTTTTGCTCGTCTGCCTCGGCAATCCCGGCAGACAGTACGCGCGCACGCGCCACAACGCGGGCTTTCTTTTCGCGGACTGGCTCAAAAAGAATAAAGACGTGCGGATCCGCCGCGCGAAATTCGACTCGCTTTACGGCGAGATCAAGCTCGGCGGCAGACGCGGTCTCATAGTCACGCCGCAGACGTATATGAACCTCTCGGGCGTCGCCGTCAAGGGCTTTGCCTCGGCGTACGATATCGCCCCGAACGATATACTCGTCGTCTGCGACGACGTCAACTTCGACGTCGGGAAGATGAGGATACGCCGCAAAGGCTCCTCGGGCGGTCAGCGCGGCGTCGGCAATATAATCGAGATGCTCGGAACGGAAGAGTTCCCGCGCATCAAGCTCGGCGTCGGCGGCAGGGTGTCGGATCAGCAGGATCTGCGCGATCACGTGCTCTCCGACTTCACGCAAAAAGAGTTTGAAGTACTGTCCGGATTGTTTTCCGACGTTTACGGCGCCGCCGATCTGATCCTCGCCGGCAAGACCGACGAGGCGATGCAGAAATACAACTGAAGCGGTGAAAAGGCTTGAAACGATACTGTCGATGATCCCGGCGGGCTCGCGGCTCGCGGACGTCGGCTGCGACCACGCCTACGTGCCGATCGCTGCGGTCGGCTCGGGCTTATCCGTTTTCGCCTACGCCTCCGACGTGCGCGAAGGACCGCTTGAACGGGCGCGCGGGAACGTGGAGGCGGCGGGGCTGTCAGACAGGATAGTCCTCTCGCTCGCCGACGGCCTGCACGGCGCGGAAGCGTACCGCCCGGACGCGGTCGTAATCGCCGGCATGGGCGGCGAGCTTATTGCAAGGATAATCGACGAAGCGCCGTTTCTGCGCACGCCGGCGGTCACGCTGATACTTCAGCCGATGACCTCGCCGTACGAGCTGCGCTCGTATCTGTTCACACACGGCTTCGGCGCCGTGCGCGAGCGGCTCGCCTGCGAGGACAGGCGGATATATCAGCTCCTTTCCTGCCGTTACACCGGCATTAGCCCGATATACACGGAAGCGGAGCTCGAGGTCGGAAAAGACCACGAGGATACGGAGCTGCGCCGGAAGCTTTATAAGAAATACATCGAAAAATACGATAAAATCATAGAAGGGATCACCGCCTCCGGCAAGGACGCCGGACCGCAGCGGCGCGTGCGCGGTGAGCTGATCGAAAAATATGAAAACAACGGATCTGTACGCAAATCTTGAAAAACTGATACCGGCGGAGCTGTCATGTCCGTGGGACAACGACGGCCTGTCCGTTCTGCCGCGCCGGGATCACGAGAGCCGCCGCGTGCTCGTCAGCCTCGACGTCAGGGAAGAAGTGATAAATTACGCGAAGGAAAACGGCTTCGATACGATCGTCACGCATCATCCGCTGATCTTCTCGGGCCTGAAGGAGCTCGCGGGCGGCACGGTCGTGTCCGGCAAGGCGGCGGAGCTGATCCGCGCTGATCTTGCCGCGATGAGCTTCCACACCCGCTTCGACGCGCTCGACGGCGGCGTTACCGACGTCCTCTGCGAGACGCTCGGGCTGACGCCGACCGGAAAAATCGGCGAAGGCGGCGTCGGTCGGATCTGCGAGACGGAAGAGACGACTCTGTCCGATTTTGCGGCAAAGGCGAAGGCGCTGTTCGGCGGCGCTCACTTTTTCTGCGAAAAAGGCGGCGAGACGGTCAAAAAGATCGCCGTCTGCGGCGGCTCCGCCGGCGACCTCGTGCCCGCGGCGCTTGCCGCCGGGTGCGACCTGCTGTTCTGCGGCGAGATGCGGTATCATTCCGCGATCGACGCGGCGGACGCCGGGCTTTCCGTCGTCTGCGTCGGCCACTACGAGTCGGAGGCTACGGCGCTGACGCGCCTTTCGGAGCTCGTGCGAGAGGCGCTGGGCGCGGCTTGCGATATACTGATCTGCCGCGAGGTACGGTATCTTTCCAAAAGCGAAGCGGCGGACGCCGGGCTTTCCGCCGCCTGCGCCGACCTCTGCGGGTCCGGGACTCCGGCGCCCGTTCGCGAGACTGGAGCGGAGGAGATCGTGATATACGGGGTGAAGCAGTATGCCGTTTGACGGATTCACCGTCGCGGCGGTCGTCGCCGAGATAAATTCGGCGCTCTCGGGCTCGCGCGTAGAGCGCGTCAACGCGCCGACGGCGGACGAGATAGTCCTGAGTCTGCGCACGGAGGACAGAAGGACGCTGAAGCTCTGCCTGTCCGCGTCGTCGAACATACCGAAGGTCAATATCACCTCGGTCGTAAAGGACAACCCGGTGCAGGCGAGCGCGCTGTGCATGCACCTGAGAAAGCATCTCAACTCCGCGCGGCTCGTCGGCGCGTCTCAGCCGGGCTTCGAGCGCGTGATAAAGCTCGAATTTTCGGCGTCGGACGAGCTCGGATATCCGCGCACGGAGTTTCTGTTCGCGGAGATAATGGGGAAATACTCGAACGTCATCCTGACGGACGGGGACGGGAAGATAATAAACTGCGTAAAGCCGGTCGATATAACGACGTCGTCGAAGCGTCAGGTCCTGCCCGGCATGGCGTACGAAGCGCCGCCCCCGCAGGACAAGCTCGACCCGACCGAGGCGACGGCTGACGATTTCGCACAGCTGTGCGACGCGTACGGCGAGCTTGACGCCGATTCGTTTTTCGTCCGGTGCTTCCGCGGGTTCTCACCGCTGATGTCGCGCGAGACCGCGACGCTCGCCGGCGCGTCCGGCAAGCCCGTAAAAGAGCACGGTCTGCCGCTGTACCGCGCCTTCCGCGAGACCGTCGAGCGGTGCCGCGCCGCGGATTTCTGCCCGTGCATCGTGTACGACGGCAAAAAACCGGTCGATTTTTCGGTATTTGAAATAAAGCAGTACGGCGCCGGGACGGATACGGAGAGCTTTGACAGCATATCCGAGTGTATCGACGTCTTTTACCGCGAGCGCGAGAACAGCGAGCGCATAAAACAGCGCGGCGGCGACGTGCTGCGCATCGTGAACGCCGCCGAGACGCATATAAAAAAGAAGATCGCCAATATCGCCGACGATCTCGGACGCTGCGACGACGCGGACAAGTACCGCGTGTGGGCGGATCTTCTGACGGCGAACCTTTACCGGATCGAAAAGGGCGCGGCGTCGGCCGACGTCGAGGATTTCTACTCCGATGACGGCCGGGTCGTGACGATCCCGCTCGATCCGCGGATCTCCGCGTCGGCGAACGCGCAGAAGTATTATAAAAAATATACGAAATCGAAAACCGCGAAAACGGAGCTCGGCAAACGCGCCGCCGCGGCGGAGGCGGAGCTGCAGTATATCCGCACCGTGGCGGACGCGCTCGGCAGATCCGAGACGGAGGAGGACCTCGATCAGATAAGGCAGGAGCTTTACGAGACGGGCTACGCCTCGAAGATGAAGGACGCGCGCGCGAAAAAGCCGGTGAAACAGAAGCCGATGCAGTTTCTCACCGACGGCGGTTACACCGTTTACGTCGGCAGGAACAACACGCAGAACGACAGGCTGACGATGAAGGACGCTGGGCGATACGACTGGTTTTTCCACGTCAAAAACGCCCCGGGCAGCCACGTGATAATGGTAGTCGACGGTGAAGAGCCGCCGGCACAGGACTTCACGCAGGCGGCGAGGCTCGCGGCGTATTATTCGTCGAAGCGCGGCGGAGAGAACGTCGAAGTCGATTACACGCAGGTAAAGAACATAAAAAAGCCCGCCGGCTCGGTCCCAGGGTTCGTCATATACTCGCAGAACTATTCCGCGACGGTGACGCCGGATCCCGGCGAAGCCGAAAGGCTGAGGGTCGATAAGGATAAGAAATGAGAGAAAAAACAGCGGCGCTGTACACGCTCGGATGCCGCGTGAACCAGTACGAGAGCGACGCGATCGCAAACGAACTGACGCTGCGCGGATGGGACATACGCCCGTTTTCGGAGCCGTGTTCGGTATATATAATCAATACCTGCACGGTCACGGCGGAATCCGACCGTAAATCGCGGCAGATGATACGCCGGGCGAGATCGGTTTCACCCGGTGCTTTCGTGATCGTGTGCGGCTGTTACAGTCAGATGAAGCCCGGCGACGTCGAAGCGTACGCGGATCTGGTCTGCGGTACGCGGAACAAGATGCAGGTAGTGTACGGCGCGGAGGCGCTGATCGCGGGAGAGCCGGTCGAAAAATTCGCCGTGCCGGACCCGTCGTCTCAGCCTTACGAGCCGTTGTCGGCGCCGCATACGGACCGCACGCGCGCGTTTATAAAGATCGAGGACGGCTGCGACGGTCAGTGCGCGTACTGCCTGATAAGGCGGGCGCGCGGCGGCGTCGTTTCGCGGCCGGAGGCGGATATACTCGCCGAGCTCGGACGGCTGCACGACGCCGGATACCCGGAGGTCGTGTTCACCGGCATCGAGATATCGGCGTACGGCAGGGACACGGGCGGGGATCTGCTGTCGCTTTTGAACAAGGTCAGAACGGTAAAGCATCCGCCGCGTATCAGACTAAGCTCGGTCGATCCCGCGTGGCTGAAACCGGAGGTGTCGGCGGCGCTGGCGGAAATCGAGGGCTTCATGCCGCATCTGCATCTGTCGGTGCAGAGCGGAAGTTCGGCCGTGCTCGCCGCGATGAGGCGAAAATACAACGCCGAAACGCTGTACGGGAATATCGAGGCGTGCCGGGAACACATACCCGGAGTGAGGTTCTCCGCCGATCTTATCGCCGGATTCCCAGGCGAGACGGAGGAGGATCAGAAAAGGACGCTCGAATTCCTCGATTTCGCGCATCTGGTGCACGCGCATATCTTCCCGTTCTCCGAGAGGGCGGGAACGCCCGCCGCGTCAATGGACGGCAGACTTGACAAAAAGACGAAGGCGGCGCGCGCCGCGGAACTTGCGGAAAGACAGCGCAGGATAGGAGAGCAGGACGCCGCGGCCGCGATCGGTCAGACCGTGAACGTTCTTTTCGAGACGAAGCATAACGGCTGCGCGACCGGCCACAGCGACGATTTCCGCACCGTCCGGGCAAAGACCTCCGCCGACGTCGGCGGACTGGTGCTGCCCGCGCGTATAATCTCTTATCGCGACGAGACGTACGAAGCGGAGATCATATAAATATCGCAGATGAATAAAGCCGGTTATCGCCGGCTTTTTCTGTTGTAGCAAGGTAAACTGCGTGCGGCAAGTCAAGGAGTCGGCTACGGGAACCCCCACCGCTCTCCAGTTCGCGGTGGGGAACCCCTATACGCCGACAATCTTGGGGGTCGCCCACCCCTCATTAACCCCCAAACCCCCTGCTCCCCTCCCACAAGTCGCAAAACGACTTGAGGGGGGCGCGCGGCCGATCCTCTGTATGGAGGGGGCTTACGTGAACCCCCGTTGCTCTCCAGTTCGCA
>JAFZRM010000125.1 GCA_017619885.1 Clostridia bacterium
CCCCAATGTGAATTGGGGCTTTTGAAGACGGGTCGTCGAGGGCGCTGACCCCTGCAGGCCGGCCGCGTGGCCCCATCAGAGATGGGAGGGGAACAGGGGGTTTGGGGGTGGCGAGGCGTTAGCCGAGCCGTAGGGGTTCCCCGTTGCGAACTCGAGAGCAACGGGGGTTCCCGTGAGGGGTGGGAGACCCCCAAGATTGTCGCGAAGCGACTCCTCTTTTCTCTCACAAGGCGCGCTTCGCCTGTCGGGATTTTAAATTGAAAATAATATAATAACCGCCGGGCTTGACAAAGGCGGTTTTTTAGTGTATAATCAGCGTGAAGGAGTGTTTTTGAGCGTATGGACAAGGTCGAGATATACACTGACGGCTCCTGCCTGTGCAACCCGGGTCCGGGCGGATGGGCGGCGATCCTCGTCTGCCGCGGGCACGAGCTCGTATTGAGCGGCGGCGAGGCGGAGACGACGAACAACAGAATGGAGCTTCAGGGCGCGATCGCGGCTTTCGCCGCGCTGAAGCGGCCGTGCCGCGTTACCTTCTGTTCGGATTCGAGATACGTCGTCGACGGACTCGTCAACAAATGGGCGAAGATGTGGCGCGCCAACGGCTGGAGAAAATCCGACAACAAGCCGGCGCTGAACGCCGAGCTCTGGGCGCGTCTGCTCGACCTGATCGAGCCGCACGAAGTCGACTACGTCTGGATCAAAGGACACGACGGACACCCTTACAACGAAAGATGCGATCTCATCGCGCGCACGGAAGCGCAGAAATATCAGAAGGAGGACGGTTGAATGAGTTTGTTTAACAAAAAATATCCCGGCAACAGGGACGACGACGTCAATGAATTTGAAGACGTCTACGCCGGTCCCGGTATGATGGGAGAGACCGGATACAACGATCCGGACGCCCCCGAGGATCCGGAAGAGCCTGAAGAGCCGGAGAAACCGGAAGAGCCGGAACCCGCCGAAAAGCCCGTGAAACCTCAGATGAAAAACAGGCCGAAGCGCACGATCACCGGAAAAGTATACGCCGGCCCCGGTATGATGGGCGGCGACGCATACGATCCCGAGCCGGAATACAGATCCGTTTACGCCGGTCCTCCGGCTAAAAAGGAAAGCTGGCTCAAACGGTTATTCAGCAGAAAAAAATGATCGGATGTCCGGTGACGCCGGACGGAACGGAGGAATAAATGAGAGATACAAAATGCGTTTACGCCGGACCCGAATATTTCGAGCGCAAGGCGAAAGAAAAAGCCGAAAAGGCGCCGGAACCCGAAGAGACGCCGATCGAGTGCGTTTACGCCGGACCGGAATACTTCAACCCCGGCATACTTGAAGAAGAAATAAAAGTCGAGCCCGTGCCCGAGGAGGCCGAGAAGCCGCAGGAGCCGGAGCCCGAAAAAGAGGAGAAGAAAAAGCCCAAAAAGCCGGACCGTAACGATCTGTCGCAGTACGCCGGCGTCTACGCCGGACCGGCTCAGATGGGCGGCGACCGCAGGGATATGAGCCAGTTCATGATGGCGTACGCCGGTCCGTCGAACTCGGGCCAGATAGGGATGTTCGTGAACTCGAACGGCCCGATCGGATTCCCGATGACCGGTATGCCCGCACCCGAACAGACGAAGAAATGCCCGGCCTGCGGCAGAGAAGGCAAAATATCCGATAAATTCTGCGCCGGCTGCGGCGCGCGTTTCCCCGAGGCTAAATTCTGCCCGTGCTGCGGCGCGAAATGCACAGACGGCATGAAATTCTGTACCGAATGCGGGACGGTTCTGAAAAATGACTGAATATAAACTCAAAAGCTGCGTGTGGGAAATAACGCTCGCCTGCTGTTTTTCCTGCGCGTACTGCGGATCGTGCGGCGGTAAAGCCCGCGAAAACGAGCTTTCCACGCTCGAATGTCTCGGCGTCGCGCATCAGCTCGCGGATCTCGGCTGCCGCCGCGTCTCTCTGATCGGCGGCGAGGTCTTCATGCGCCGCGACTGGGAGCAGATCGTCCGAGCGCTCACCTCGCGTGGCATCAAAGTCTGCATCATCACGAACGGCTTCACGATGACGGACCGCATCATCGCGGCGCTCAAAGGCGCTGACATCGAATCCGTCGCCGTTTCGGTCGACGGGCCGGAGGACGTTCACGACGCGTTCCGCCAGCAGGGCAGCTACAAAAGGGCGTTTGAGGCGATCGACGTCCTGTGCAGAAACGGCATACCCGTTTCCGTCATCAGCGCGCTGCGCGCCGACAATTACAAACGTCTGCCGGAGTTTTACGAAACGCTGAAAAACTACCCGATCTTCGCGTGGCAGCTTCAGGCGTGCTCGCCCATGGGCAATGCGAAAAAGAACGGTGTGGAAGTTGCGTTCGACGCCGGATACGTCATCGATTTCGTTGCGAAGAACCTGCGCACCTCTCCGTTTTCGATGGGATGCGCCGACAATATCGGCTATTTCACCGAAAACGAGCCGCTTCTGCGCGGCAGGAACGGAGCCTGCTTCGGCGGCTGCGGCGCCGGGCTCGATTCGGTCGGCATCGACAGCATCGGCAACGTGCGCGGCTGCGAGTCGATGTACGACGACCATTTCATAGAAGGCAATCTCAGGCAGCGCAGTCTGCGCGACATCTGGGAGGACGAGGACGCGTTTTCATACAACAGGAAATTCACGCCTGAAGTTCTGACCGGAAAATGCGCGCAGTGCGAGATGGGCGAATACTGCGGCGGCGGCTGCAGGTCGTACAATTATTTCACCAACGGCGGCAAGCTCTACGAAAACGTACTTTGCGCGAGAGGAAACGGAAAACGATGAAAAAAGTTATTTGTTTATTGATCGCAGCCCTGCTCCTGATCCCGGCTCTGACGTCGTGCTCGAAGAAGGAGCGCGCACAGGTACTCGTGTTCGTGTCATACGGTACGGATGAGCAGGATCAGCTGACCGCGGAGGAACTGCAGAAGTATCTCAACTCCGCGGAATTCCGCGAGAAGATCGGCTGCAGCGGAAAACCGTTCTCCGTTACCCCGAGAAAATCGAACCTCAAGCTCTGGGACATAACTTGCGCTCAGAAGACCGGCGCCTCGGAGACGCTTTCGGCGGCGGTGCAGATCCTGCCGGACAGCATAAAGGAACAGTATCCCGGCGTAAAGATCGTTCAGATGAGCGGCGTCGAAGAACAGCAGTAAACCATAGCCACCCGGCGCGGCATATCCGCGCCGGGACGTTTTTTGCCCGTTCTGCGGCGCATTTGTTTTACGCAAACGTATTGACAAAACGCGCGTTTTATTGTATTATTATAGCATCAACCAAAAGGAGATAACGTTATGTATAGATTTCCCATAGGCGTAATGCTCGATTCCTTCCGCCTCCCCACGCGCGAGGCGGTCAGGCGCGCCGCTTCGATCGGCGCTCAGGGATTGCAGATGTACTCGACCTCGGGCGAGAATTCCCCCGAGAACCTCAAGGGCGCGGCGAGGCGCGAGCTGCTCGATTTCGTGAAATCGAACGGGCTCGTTTTCTCGGCGATCTGCGGCGACCTCGGACGCGGTTTCGGCCACGCGGAGCTCAACCCCGCTCTGATCGAAAAGTCGAAGCGGATACTCGACCTCGCCAAAGAGCTCGAGACCGACGTCGTCACGACTCACATCGGCGTCGTCCCGTCGGATCCGAACCACGACAGATACAAGATAATGCAGGACGCATGCCGTCAGCTCGCGGAATACGCCGATTCGATCGGTTCGCATTTCGCGGTCGAGACCGGACCCGAGACGTCGGCGGTGCTGAAGGGATTCCTCGACAGCCTCGGCTCGACCGGCGTCGGCGTGAACCTCGACCCGGCGAACCTCGTCATGGTCACCGGCGACGATCCCGTCGTCGCGGTGCACAATCTGAAAAAGTATATCGTCCACACGCACGCGAAGGACGGCGTGATGCTTCATAAAACGAACCCCGAATTCATTTACGGCGTGACGCCGGCGCCCGAGGATCTGGCGGGCATACCGTTCTTCCGCGAGGTGCCGCTCGGCGAGGGCAGCGTCGGCTTCCCGACGTACCTCAAGGCGCTTGAAGACATAGGCTACAAAGGATTTCTGACGATAGAGCGCGAGGCGGGCGAGGACCCCGCGAAGGATATAGGGCTTGCGGTCGGATTTCTTAAGAAAACTATAGAGGAGAACTGAAAATGAAAAAAACGAGAGTCGGCATCATAGGCTGCGGCGGCATAAGCCATTTCCACATGAACGGCTATAAGGAACTCGAGGCGGAAGGCAGAGTCGAGCTCGTCGCCTGCTGCGACATAGACGGCGGAAAAGTCGTTAAATTCGCCGAAAAATACGGTTTTCCGCGCTATTACACCGACGCGGAAGAGATGATGAAGAACGAAGAACTCGACTGCGTCAGCGTCTGCGTCTGGAACAGCGCGCACAAGGACTGCACCATAGCGGCGCTGCGCGGCGGCGCGAACGTGCTCTGCGAAAAGCCGATGGCACTGAACGCCAAGGAAGCGCAGGAGATGTACGACGAGGCGAAAAAAGCGGGCAGACTGCTGCAGCTCGGCTTCGTCCGCCGCTTCGGCGAGGACGCCGAAGCCGTTCAGAAGCTCGTTTCCGAAGGCACCTTCGGCGATATATATTACGCAAAAGCCACGTATCTGCGTCAGAACGGCTGCCCCGGCGGCTGGTTCGGCGACAGGAAATTCTCCGGCGGCGGTCCGCTGATCGACCTCGGCGTACACGTGATCGACCTGACGAGATATCTCGCCGGCTGTCCGAAGCCCGTATCGGCTTACGGCGTGACGTACGCGAACCTCGGCATGCACCGAGCGGAGAGCGAGATGGGCTGGCACGTTGAAGAAGGCGAACACCCCTACAACGTGGAAGACCTCTGCGCCGCGATGATCCGCTTCGACAACGGCCTTACGATGTCGATAGAAGCGAGCTTCAACCTGAATATCGAAGGCGACGTCGGCGACGTCCAGCTGTTCGGCACGAGAGCCGGAACGTCCGTCAACACCCTGAGAGTCCTGACGACGAAGGACGGCAGATTCATCACGTTCACGCCCGAGGGCGAGCACTCGTTCCGCTTCGGACCGGCGTTCGGCGCGGAGATAAGAGGCTTCGTCGACGCCTCCGAGGGCAAGGTACCCTGCAAGGCTCCCGCCGAGGACGGCGTATGGCTGATGAAGATAATCGACGCGATATACGAGTCCGCGAGGACCGGCGTCAGCGTGGAGATAAAATGAGGATAGTAGTCAAAGTCGGCACGTCGACGCTCGCGCACGGGACCGGAAGGCTCAACGTGCGCCGGGTAGAGCGTCTGACGCGCGTGATCTCGGATCTCAAAAACGCCGGGCACGAGATAATTCTCGTCTCGTCCGGCGCGATCGGAATGGGCGCGGGCAAGCTCAACCTGCCCGGGCGCCCGTCCGACATACCCACTAAACAGGCGGCGGCCGCGGTCGGTCAGTGCGAACTGATGTATATCTACGACAAGCTTTTCGGCGAATATCATCACAACGTCGCGCAGATGCTTCTGACGGCGGACGACTTCGCGGACGGCGTCAGGCACGTCAACCTGTCGAACACGCTCGCGCGTCTGCTGCAGCTCGGGGCGCTGCCGATAATCAACGAAAACGACACCGTCGCCACGGCTGAGCTCGGCATCGGCGACAACGACACGCTCTCCGCGCTTGTCGCGGTCAGCTCCGGCGCCGATCTGCTCGTGATCCTGTCCGACATCGACGGGCTTTACACCGCCGATCCGCACACCGACAGCAGTGCCGAGCTGATCCGCGAGGTAAATAACGCGGACGACGTCGCGGGATTCGCGGGCGGGACCGTCTCAGGTCTCGGAACGGGCGGCATGACGACGAAGCTCGCCGCCGCAAAGCTCGTGAACGGACACGGTATGGATATGATAATATGCAGCGGCGCCGACCCGGATCTGCTCTACGACATATGCGAGGGCAAACCCGTCGGCACGCGATTCAGAGGTGCTTGATATGACTACCCGGGAAATGCTTTTGAAAGCGAAACAGGCGTCGTATTCGGCGCCTTTGCTTTCAACGGAAGATAAGATACGCGCGATCGGACTGATGTGCCGGGAGCTTGAGGCCGCGGAGGACGCGATACTTGCGGCGAACGCCGAGGACGTATCCGCGGCGCGCGGCAGACTTTCCGATCAGATGATCGACCGTCTGAGACTCGATCACAAACGGATCATGTCCATGATCGACGGGATGCGGCAGGTCGCGGCGCTGCCGGATCCGACGGGCGTTACGCTCGAGGAGACGACGCGGCCGAACGGGCTCAGGATCAGAAAAGTCACCGTGCCGCTCGGCGTGGTGGCGGTGATATACGAGAGCCGCCCGAACGTCACGTCCGACGCCGCGGTCCTGTCGTTCATGGCGTCCGACGTCTGCGTGCTGCGCTGCGGCGCGGACAGTTATATAACGTCGTCGGAGATAGTCGCCGCGCTGCGCCGCGGTCTTGCGGCGGCGGGCGTATGCGAGGATATGATAAACCTCGTTCCGGACGCCTCGCGTCAGAGCGCGAACGAGCTGATGACGGCGAACGGCCTCGTGGACGTGCTGATACCGCGCGGAGGCAAGGGACTGATCGCGGCGTGCGTCAAAAACGCGACCGTTCCGTGCATCGAGACCGGCACCGGCATCTGCCACGTATACGTAGAAAGCTCGGCGGATCAGAATATGGCGCTCGATATCGTGTACAACGCGAAAACTTCGCGGCCGTCGGTATGCAACGCCGCCGAGGTCTGTCTCGTCGACCGCGCGATCGCAGGGGAATTTCTGCCGAAGCTGAGAGAGCGGCTGTCCGGCGTCGAGCTGCGGCTCGATCCCGAAGCGGCGTCGATCATACCCGGCACGCCGGCGGGCGAGCTCGATTTCGACACGGAATTCCTGGATCTTATAATGGCGGTCGGCGTCGTCGGCGGAGTCGACGAGGCGATAGAACATATAGCGAAGCATTCGACGCATCACAGCGAGGCGATAGTGACGGCTGATAAAGAGGCCGCGGAAAAATTCACGCAGAGAGTCGACAGCGCCGCGGTCTACGTCAACGCGTCGACGAGATTCACCGACGGCGGCGAATTCGGGCTCGGCTGCGAGATGGGCATATCGACTCAGAAGCTTCACGCGCGCGGTCCGATGGGTCTGCGCGAGCTCGTGAGCTACAAATACATAGCGGAAGGGAACGGTCAGATAAGATGAAAAAGGTCGGATTTATAGGTACGGGCGTGATGGGCGGAGCCCTGGCGCGCGCCGTCGCGAAAAAAGTAAAGGGCGAAGAGCTGATATTATCGAATCTGCCCTCGTCTGTGTCGGAGTCGCTTGCAGGCGAACTCGGCTGCGCCGCCGCGGACAATCTGACGGTCGCGGAAAAATGCGATTATATATTCCTCGCGGTAAAACCGAACGTCATACGCTCCGTTATCGCACAAATCGCGCCGGCCGTGAAAGCGCGGGCGGGCAGATGCGTGATCGTGTCGGTCGCCGCGGGTATAACGATCAAAACGGTCAAAGAGGAGTTCGGGGCCGATCTGCCGGTCGTGCGCATAATGCCGAACACGCCCGTGCTCTGCGGCTCCGGCGTGATACTCGCGGCGTTTGACGGCGTGACGGACGAAGAAAAAGCGGAATTCTTCTCTTACCTGTCCGAGGCGGGCACGTGCGACGACGTCGGCGAGAAGATGATCGAGACGGCGGGCACGCTGACCGGCTGCGGTCCCGCGTTCGCGTTCGTGATAATGCAGGCGCTGGCGGACGGCGCGGTGGCGGTCGGCGTCGACCGGGCGCACGCGACGAAATACGCGGAGCTCACGCTGCAAGGCGCGGCGAAGCTCGCGCTTCAGACGGGCAAGCACCTTGAAAAATTAAAGGACGAGGTATGCAGCCCCGGCGGCAGCACTATCGAGGGCGTCGCGGCGATGGAAAAGGACGGCGTCCGCGCCGCGATGATCGACGCGGTCAGAGCGTCGTACGAAAAGAACCTGAAGCTTGGAAAGAAATGAATCGCCCTACGGCGTAATCCAACGTATATCAAAAGAAGTCGGCTCGCGCCGGCTTTTTTTGCGGGTCCCACACCGACCGCATACGCGGAATGATGTGTTCCGCCGGCAGAGAGGCGATCTAACCTTCCCAAACAGGGGAAGGTATAGTTAAGGTAAGCGCGCACGGCTGACGCCGTAGAATGACGATATATTTTGCTGTCGCAAAATTCGATATGTTTTGCTGACGCAAAACTCGAGATACGCGCCGCATAGCGTCGCGTTCGATATGGCTTCGCCGAGAAAGACCGTAGGGGTCGGCGCCCTCGACGACCCGCCGTATTTATAGACGATATATTTTGCTGTCGCAAAATTCGATATGTTTTGCTGACGCAAAACTCGATATGTACGCCGCAAAGCGTCGTACTCGATATGGCTTCGCCGAGAAAGGCCGTAGTTTTCAAAAGCCCCAATTCACATGGGGGGGAGGCGGGGGTTAGGGGGTGGATAGGGGGGAGGGGAAACCCCCTTATGCGCGCAGCGCACCGAACGTCGCGTCAGCGACACCTCAAAAATAAATGATGTCGTCGGCGTTGCCGACTGATGATGACGTGCTTCGCACTAATGATGTCGTTCGCATACGCTCACGATGATGTGAAGACGCCCGCCTCATTTCTTCATTAGCGCAGCGTCTTCATTTCTTCATCAGCCCGCCTGCGGGCGTCTTCATTCGGGCACGCTGTGCCCGTGGGGTGGGGGAACCCCCTGAAGTGCCGCGTTCAACGGCACACAGATCGTCCCGAAGGGACACCGACGTTATTAACTATTAACTAATAACTATTAACTCATACCTAAAATCCATCCGGGCAAACGCATCGCTCAGCCCGAACAAACACCTTTTCTAAAATTGTTTACCGCCGGTCTATTGATTTTTCTTTGTGTCCGGTGTATGATAAACGTATAAATCGAACACGACGGTGAGATATGAAATCAAAGAAAATGATACTGCCGGATCACATATTTGAGGACGTGCTGCGGATAGACCCCGCGTTTTTTGCCGATACTGGGATCAGATATCTTATATCCGACATAGATAACACTCTGGCGACGTACGCGGAGGCGGTCCCGTCGGAGCGGATCCGCGCGTGGCTTGACGCCGTAGGGGCGACGGGCGTTTCCGTCGCGCTCATCTCAAACAACAGCGGATCGCGCGTCGCGCGCTTCAACGGACCCCTCGGCTTCCCGGTCTGCAGCCGCGCGGGCAAGCCGTTCGCCGGCCGCCTGCGCCGCCTGATGGCGGGGCTCGGCGCGGACCCGGAGCAAACGTGCCTTCTCGGCGATCAGCTGTTCACCGACGTGCTCTGCGCCCACCGGGCACGGATCCGCGCCGTGCTCGTCGATTCGATCGACGTCGCAGGCAGACCGTTTCTGCGCATGAGAAAACGCATAGAAGCGCGCATCCTGCGCAAAAACGGCCTGAAATAATTATTTTAAAGATGTTAAAAAAAAAGAATTGAAAAAAAACGGTGCCTGATGTATCATCAATAAAAAAAGGAGGCGGTATCATGGAGAACAAGAAAAACAACAACGGCATAGCGGCGTTGATCGTCGTAATATTCGCGATAATCGGCGTTGCGTGCGCGACGGTACTCGTGCTTAAGACCCTCAAAAAACGCAAATTACTGAAAGACGACGACGCTTTCGACGATCTTGACGATCTGTGCGATCTCGACGACGATCTCGAAGAACTCGGAGAGGACATCGCCGATACCTGCGAGAAGAAGATATCCGACGTCAAGGAAGCTGTTTCCGACGCTGCGGAAAAAGTCAAAGAAGCGGTGCAGGACTGATCTGCACGGTCGCTGCCGGACTGACGGGGATGCTGCCGCATTGTCGTCGGTCCGTTTTGCTTTAAAGGTGGATCATGAAAAACAAACTTAAAAAAGCGGCGCGCGCGGCGCTGTGTTTTCTGCTGTGCGCGCTGATATGCGCGTCCGCCGTATCCTGCGGCAAAAAGGACGAAGCCGCTTTATCGATCGAAAACACCTCGTTTTCCGGCCGCGTCTACGCGTATTACATGGCGTGCTTCAAACAGTACTGGCTGACGTACTTCGGCCAGACCGACAGCAAAGATTTCTGGGACGCCGAGACCGACGGGGTGAAATACTCCGACTATCTCGAGTCGGTCTCGCTCGAATCTATAAAAAAGCGCCTTTGCAGCGTGTTTTTGTTCGATTCCTTCGGACTTAAGATCTCCGACGCGGAAAACACGGCGATAGACCGCATGCTCGCGGCGATAGAGGCGACGGACGAGGGCCGAAAAGGCATCGAGAACGACGAGCTTTTCAGCGCGCTCGGCATGGACCGCTCCGATCTGCGGCAGCTTCTCGTCATCGACGCGAAGACCGCGGCGCTTCAGGATCATCTGTACGGCGAGGACGGCGTCTATAAGATCACGGACGAGCAGAGAGAGAGCTTCTATCAGAAAAACTACTGCCGCTTCCGCATGCTGTACCTGATGAATTACGACTACGATTTAAACGAGGACGGCAGCTATAAGTACGACTCTGACGGCTCCGTCAAGGTGCTCGAGATAAGCGACGAGCGCTACGAGGAAAAGATCAGATTCGCCGACGGCATCAGACAGAGAGTGCAGGACGGCGAGGATTTCGAGACGCTTATACAGCAGTACACCGAGGATCTTTCGGCGAGCAAGTATAAAAACGGGCGCTACGTCACCGAGGGCAACGGCTATTTCCAGCCGATCGCGGACGCGGTTACGGGCATGGAGATCGGCGAGATGCGGCTTTTTCAGACGCAGATCGGCATCCACCTCGTGCAGCGAATTGAGCTCGACGACTACGGCTGGAAGAGCGAGGCGAACGGCGAGGGCGAGGATTTCGCCAATTTCGAGAGCCTTCTCACCGAGGCGACCTTCGACGCGTACATAGAGCCGTATATGAAGAACGTCACCGTCAACACCGACGTCACCGGAAAATATAAAATGGAGGATCTGCCGTACACGTTCTCGTGGAGGTATTTGCTCACATGAAGAGGATAGCTGCTGTCATTCTGCTGCTCGCCGTATGCGCTTCGCTTTTCGCCTGCACGGCGAGATCGCCCGTTTACGCGAGCCTCGGCAAATACGAGATAACGGAGTCGATGTACGAGTACTGGCTCAGCTACTATAAATCGCGCTTTTACGACTCGCTGTCCGAATACGGCCTGATCACGGGCGATTACGACGAGTCGGCGTGGCAGCTTTCGCCCGACGGCGAGCGCACGCTCGGGGAGCAGGTCAAGGATCACGTGGACGAGCAGATAAGACAGATGCTCGTCTGCTCCGTGCTCTACGACGAAAAGGGCTACGGAGACGACGCGGAGACGAAGGCGCTTTTGTCGGGCACCGTGGAAGAATTTCTGTCCGACGACATATCGGCGGCGGGCTCCCGCGCCGAGCTCAACGGCATACTCGCCGGCGTCGGCTGCAATATAAACACGCTGCGCCGCATACTCGAATTCGAGGCGCGCGCGATGATCGTCGCGGACAGGCTGTTCGGCGACGGCGGCACGTACGCCGTGACGGACGCCGAGCGCGAGACATATTATCAGGACAACTATCACAGAGTCAAGCACATCGTAATAAACAATTCGTATAAATACGTGCTCGACGACAACGGCGAGCCGAAAATGGATATCTACACCGGCAGATACGTGACGGAAGAGCTGACAGAGGAGGAAAAAGCCGAGAAACAGAGCCTCGCGCAGTCGCTTTACGAGCGCGCCGCCGCGGGCGAGGATTTCGAGGCGCTGATAGAGGAGTACGGCGAGGATACGAGCATGTCCGCGTACACGGACGGGTATTTCATCACCGCATCTTCGTCGCTCGACACCGCGTATCTGACCGCCGCGATAACGTCGAAGATCGGCGAAGTGACGCTCAACGACACGTCTTACGGGCTCGTGATAATGAAAAAATACCCGCTGCAGCCCGGCGCGTGGAGCTCGGAGGTATCCGGGGTGTTCTTCACCGACATGGACTCGTCGATAATCGAGAACAAAAAGACCGAAATATACGGAAAACGGTACGGAGAAATAGAATACAGCGATTTTTCGCCGGTTTTCTCCGAGATACCGCTGCTTGACCACAAACTGACGCAGACTCAGGCGCAATGAAAAACCTCCCCGGAAAGGGGAGGGGTTTTGGCGTCAGGCGGCGCGCTTTTTTGACAGGAGCCTCATCGTGACGCCGGTCAGCACCGCCGCGGCGCCCGCCGACGCGACTGCGGCGAGCACGCATTTTCCGGTGCTCACGCCGTCCGTGACGCAGACGCCGGTCGTCATGTCGCCGGTCGTCATGTCGCCGGTCGTCTCCGACGGCGCGTCCGTCGTTTTGCCCGCCGTGCCGGTCGCCTGATCCGTGACCGGACCGGTCGCCGGATCGGTCATCGCGGAGCCGTCGGCGGCGGTCACGCCGGAGCCGGTCTCGCCCGCCGCGTACTGCGTTTCGCCGTCAGCCGGCGCACCGAGTTCGTTGTTGTTGTTGACCGAGCCCTGCGCCGCGCAGAACACGCACAAAACCGACGCGACGAGGATGACCGGGAATATCATAAAGAATTTTTTCATTTGTATCACCCTTTCTTTTCGCATATTATGCGCGGAGGTGGCAGGACTTATGCAGAAAAAGAGATTTACAAAAAATGACAGCGGCTTCGTGTGCCGCAACTGCGGCGCCGAGGTGCCGCCGCTTTCGTATTCCTCGCGGGATCACTGCCGCGTCTGCCTCTGCTCGCTTCACGTCGATATAGACCCGGGCGATCGCGCCAATGACTGCGGAGGTCTGCTCGTGCCGGTCAGCGCCGAGCCCGATCCGCGCAAAGGCTTCGTGATAAACTATAAATGCAGAAAATGCGGCGCGTCGGTCAGATGCCGCGCGGCCTCCGACGACGACACGGACTTCCTGATCCGCCTCACCGTGAATAACGGGTAAAGATATAATTCCTTTCCCCGTTGCGGAAGGTGTCGCGAAGCGACGGATGAGGCGGACACCGGTCCCGCCGATGCTCGATATATTTTGCTGTCGCAAAATTCGATAGAGATACGCGCCGCCCTGCGTCGCGCTCGATATGGCTTCGCCGGGAAAGACCGTAGGGGTCGGCTACGTGAACCCCCGTTGCTCTCCGGTTCGCAACGGGGAACCCCTACGGCTCGGCATACGCCTCGCCACCCCCAAACCCCCTGTTCCCCTCCCGGGAACCCCCACCGCTGTTCGCGGCGGGGAACCCCGGCTCCCGCAGATCAGAGATCTGAGGGGGCGCGATGCCGTAGGGGTCGGCGCCCACGACGACCCGGTGCTGAAAGCCCCAATTCACATTGGGAGGAGGCGGGGGTTTGGGGGCGGTAGAGGGGGGCGGGGAGTCCCCAAATGCGCCGCAAGGCGTACGGAACGCCCCGAAGGGGCTCCTCAAAAACTCTGATGATCGAGCAGGTCGACGAGATATGCGATCGCGCCCTCTCTGCAATGGCAGGTTACTATATCCGCGATGTCGACGATCTTCGGCATCCCGGAGCAGGGGACGACGGCGAAATCGGCTTTTTTCAGCATATCCTCGTCGTTTTCAAAATCGCCGCAGCAGTACGTCGTATACTCGCCGAGCATCTTTTTCAGATACCTCACCTGGTTGCCTTTCGTCGCTTCGGGATCGAGCAGCTCGAGCAGCGTCGGGCAGGAGAACGAAACGGCGAATCTGTCGCCGGCGCGCTCCCTTACGTATTCGTCGATCTTTTTCATCTGCTCGCGGCTGCCGATCAGAACGATCTTGTTCCAGCCGTCGCCGGGCATACGTTCAAAAGGCACCGTCATGACGTTCGAGATATACTGCTTCAGATCGTTATACGCCGCGGGATTTATCTCAGGAGTCATATAGCCTTTGCCGCGGTTGATGCGTATCCCGGTCTCGGGAAGATCGCGCTGTAGCTGAGTCAGAAACGGCAGCGCGAACGAGGTGTCGATGCAGATCTCGTTTATCCGCGTATCCGTGCTCTGCTCGTACAAATAGCTGCCGTTCGACATGACTGCAGGCGCGTTGCACAGGCTGAAAAAGTCGGGAACGACGCTCGTCACGGAAAACTCGACGCGGCCGGTTGCGAACGTGAAAAGGCCGCCTTCGGCTTTGAAATACTCTATCGCCTCGTTGTTCCTGTGCACGCCTTCTTCCGAGCCCGTGTACGTGCCGTCTATATCGGATATTATGATCTTCCCTTTGAACTTCATTTGTTTTTTTTGCTCCTTATTTTTCGTAAACTCCGGCTTCCGCCGCCGCGATCAGCAGCGCGGACCTTTTTTCTTCCGTCAGGCCGCAAAGCGGCTGCCTGACCTCCGGCGAGATCAGCCCGGCGCAGCCGAGAAGCGCTTTGATCGGCACGGGATTGACGTCGCAGCCGAGCGCGGACAGAAACGGCAGCATCCGGAAGAACGCTTCCCTCGCCGCCTCGACCTCCCCGGACAGAAATCCGTCGACAATGCCGCACGTCAGATCCGGCGCGATATTCGAGCAGACGCATACGCCGCCCTTCGCGCCGAGCGAGAGAAAATGATACAGCAGCGTATCCGATCCGCAGAAGAAATCGAGCGGAACGGTGCGTATCTTCTCCGTGACCGACTGCATATCGGTCGAAGCTTCCTTACAGGCGACGATATTCGGGTGACCGGCGAGGACCGACAGAGTCTGCGCCGATACGTCGACGCCCGTGCGCGACGGAACGTTGTATACTATGACCGGCACCGGCGAAGCATCCGCGACAGTTATGAAATGACGCAGCAGCCCGCGCTGCGACGGTCTGTTGTAATACGGCGTGACGACGAGCGCGAAGTCCGCGCCGAGCGCCGCCGCGCGCTTTACCGTGCGCACGGTCTTTTCCGTATCGCTGCAGCCGCAGCCGACGGTCAGCTGTTTTTTGCCGCCGAGCACGCTTTTGGCGATCCGTATCAGCTCGGTCCGCTCGCCGGGGCTCACCGTCGGCGACTCTCCCGTCGTGCCGAGCACCACGACTCCGGCGACGTTCGACGCGCGCTGTATGCCGAGCAGACGCGAAAAAGCGTCTGTGTCGATCCGCCCTCCGCGGAACGGGGTGACGATCGCGGTGTGGACGCCCGGCTCAGGGCCGGGCGTATTTTTATTGAACATGGCAATACTCCGTAAAATTTATATTAAAAGTATCGTGCAGGTATTGAATTTTATAAAAGCATAGTGTATAATATATAAAATAGACCCCACGGTACTATAATATGACGAAAGTTTTGCCGTGACATCGCGCACATACGTACCGAAAACGGATTTTACCACAAAACGCGCGGATTGTCAAGTATGTGCGCGCCGCACGTACACGTATATATCAAAATGCACTCATTACACGATTATTATTACGATCTTCCCGAAGAACTGATAGCCCAGACGCCGTGCGAGCGGCGCGACGCTTGCCGCCTGCTCGTCCTCGACAGAAAAACGGGCGGGATAACGCACAGACACTTTTACGACGTTATCGAATATCTGAATAAAGGCGACTGCCTCGTCATAAACGACAGCCGCGTGATACCCGCGCGCATCTACGGCGTGAAACGCAGAAAAACGGCGGACGTCAACGACCCGAGCCGCGTCGAATGCCTGCTTCTGCGCCAGCGGGAGCTTGACACGTGGGAGTGCATCGTGCACCCCGGCAAACGCGTAAGAGCCGGCGCGGTGATAGATTTTTCCGGTATAATGAGCGGAGAGGTCCTGTCCGTGACCGACGACGGGAACAGGATGATCAGGTTCGATTACGACAGGTCGGGCGGCGAGACCGTCTATTCCGTGCTTGAAAAGATAGGCAAGATGCCGCTGCCGCCGTACATAACGCAGGCGCTTGACGACAACGAGAAATATCAGACCGTCTACGCGCGCGAAAACGGTTCCGCGGCGGCGCCGACGGCGGGTCTGCACTTTACGAACGAACTGCTCGATAAGATAAAAGAAAGAGGCGTCGACGTCGTGCGCGTGATGCTCCACGTCGGGCTCGGTACGTTCCGCCCCGTGAAGGTGGAGAACATAGAAGAGCACAAGATGCATTCGGAGTTCTTCACTGTGACGCAGGACGCGGCGGACCGAATAAACGAGTGCCGGAAAAACGGCGGGCGCGTGATCTGCGTCGGCACGACCTCGTGCAGGACGCTCGAATCAGCCGCGGACGAGCACGGCGTGATAATCCCGCAGAGCCGCGACACCGATATATTCATCTATCCGCCGTACCGGTTCAAAGCGACCGACGCGCTTATAACGAATTTCCATTTGCCGGAGAGCACGCTTCTGATGCTTATCTCGGCTTTCGCGGGCAGAGATACCGTGATGAGGGCGTACGCCGAAGCGGTGAAGGAGAGATACCGTTTCTTCTCGTTCGGCGACGCGATGATGATACTATGAGCGGCAAACGTAAGATCGTGATCGTCGGCGGACCGACGGCGAGCGGAAAATCCGCTCTCGCACTTAAGCTGTGTCAACAATTCGGCGGCGAGCTGATCTCCGCCGACAGTATGCAGATATACAAAAGACTCGATATCGGCACGGCAAAGCCGACGCCGGACGAGACCGCGCTTGTGAAGCATCATCTGATAGATATCAGAGAGCCTTGGGAGAATTATTCCGCCGCGGAATTCGTGACCGACGCGAGGGCGGCGATCGATTCCGTCTTCTCGGCGGGAAAGCTGCCGGTCGTGTGCGGCGGCACGGGGCTTTATATCGAAGCCCTGATACATCCGACGGACTATTCACAACAGACCGAAGCCAACGACGCGATCCGCGCCGAGCTGATGAAAAAAGACGCGCACGGGCTCTGGGAGGAGCTGAGCCGCGTCGACCCGGAGGCGGCGGCGAAGACGCACGAAAACAATAAAAAGCGCGTGGTCCGCGCGCTTGAGATATACTATATGACGGGAAAGACGAAAACCGAGACAGACAAAGAACAGAAGAAGACCGAATCGGATCTCGACTGTCTGCTCCTTCTGACCGGCTTCTCCGACCGCAGGGCGCTTTACGACAGGATAGACCGCCGCGTCGACGAGATGATTAACGCGGGGCTTGTCGGGGAGACGAAACGGCTGCTGCAAAGCGGCGACCTGCGTCCGGGCACGACCGCGTATCAGGCGATAGGCTACAAGGAGCTATTTCCGTATATAAACGGCGAAAAAACGCTTGACGAGTGCGTGAGCAAACTCAAACAGGCGACGCGCAATTACGCGAAGCGCCAGCTGACGTGGTTCTCCCGCTACGACGGGATAAAGGTCGGCGACGCGGAGGCGGCGGAGGCCGCCGTGAGATCGTTTCTTGAAAGGAGCTGAGGGATACGGATAAAGAATATCTGAAAAAAGCCGTGAAATACGTGCTGACCTCGATCATCGCGCTGGCGGCGATGGTCTACATGGGATATCACCTCTACTCCATGTTCAAGACGGGTATGACGGTCGAGCCGGTGCAGTCGGCGGAGATCTCGAACCAGCTGACTCTGACCGGCGTTATCTTCCGCGACGAGCGCGTCGTGTACGGCGCCACGTCCGGCGGCGTCGTCCGTATGTTCAGCAACGGCGAAAAGGTGTCTAAAAACGCCGTAGTCGCAAAGATCTACGACACGCTGCGCACGGAGGACAGGACGCTTTCGCGCATCGAAAACGACCTTTCGATTCTCGCAGAGAGCAATAAAATAAGCGACACGAGCACGAAAAACACCGACGCGAAGATAAACAAGCTTTATTACACGATCCGCCTCAAATCGGAGGAGGGAGATTACGCCACCGTCGCGGAAAAGACGGAAGAGCTTCTGATCCTGCTCAACCGGCGAGAGATCATTGTCAACGCCAGACTGAATTTCAACACCGAGATCGCGGATCTGCGCGCTCAGCGCGAAAAGATAGTCTCCGCGGCGACCGGCGAGCACGAGGACGTCAAAACGCCGGTATCGGGTTATTTCTACTCGTACGCCGACGGATACGAGAACGTGTTCACGTCGGAGGCGGCGCTGAAACTCGGTTACGAGGATCTGTCGTCGCTGCTCGAGAGCGGAGCGGAAAAACAGTCGCAGGAAGACGGCTACGCGGTCGGCAAGATGGCACAGTCCGCCGTCTGGTATCTCTGCATGAAGACTGACCGCGAGTCGGCGGCGGGACTTTCCGAGGGGAAAACGTATCCCGTCAGCTTCCCGATGGCGTCCGGCAGCGAGATAGATTTCACGCTTGAGCGCATCGTCACGCAGAACGGCGGAGAAGGCGCGGTGCTCGTGTTCAGCACCTCGACCCTGTCTGCAGATATAGGCAGCGCGAGAAAACAGACCGTTTCGGTGATCCAGGAAAAGACCGTCGGCCTGCGCGTGCCCGTCACGGCGGTGCGGACGAACGACGAAGGTGAGATCGGCGTGTTTATTCTGAAAAACGACCGCACGACTTTCCGCAAAATACAGATCCTCACCGAGCAGGACGGTTACTGCCTGGTGCGCGAGTTTTCGCCCGACGAGGAGGGATACTCCGAAATGCTCCACAAATACGACAATCTCGTCACGTCCGGCAAGGGACTTAAGGAGCAGAAGGCGGAGGACGACGGAGAGACTACGGAA
Source organism: Clostridia bacterium (assembly GCA_017619885.1). Lineage (GTDB taxonomy): Bacteria > Bacillota > Clostridia > Oscillospirales > CAG-272 > UBA1248. Next base: position 18,625 of record JAFZRM010000125.1, read on the forward strand.
TACGAAATAAGAATCTTCGGATAAAGGAGTTTATATGGTAGAAAAAAGAGTATCAGAGGCGGTGCTGCTGAAAGCGATGAGCACCGGCGCGGATTACGCGGAGCTGTACGTCGAGGACATGACCTCGGACAACGTCAGCATGATCGCGGACTGCGTCGACAGCGCCAATACCTCAAGGGACATGGGCGCGGGCGTCCGCATATTCTGCGGCACCAATTCCGTGTACGCGTTCGGCAACGGCACCGATGAAAAATCGCTGATGGAGCTTGCGGCAAAGGTCGCCGCGGCGGCCGGCACGGCGTCGTCCGCCGGCATCGATATCGTTTTAAACGAAGTGAAGTTCGATCCCGTTTGCCGCGCAGAGATCCCGGCGCTGTCTGTCGACAAAAAGATAAGGACCGACGCGCTGAAGCAGGCGTATTTCGCCGCAAAGGAATACAGCCCGGAGATAGTGCAGGTAAGCGGCGTCCTGGCGTCGAGCTGCAAGCGCATATACGTCGCCAACAGCGACGGCGTGATCGGCACCGACGAGCGGCCTTATATCAGGCTCGCGGTAAGCGCGGTCGCCTCGGACGGCAATGAAAATCAAAGCGGCTTCACCGGTCCCGGCAACAGCGCGGGCTTCGAATTCATACAGAGCCTCGACCTCAAAGCCCACGGACGCGAGGCGGCGAGGATCGCGACGACGATGCTCCACGCCGGGAAATGCCCCGCGGGCAAGATGCCGGTCGTAATGGACAACGCCTTCGGCGGCGTCGTGTTCCACGAGGCGTGCGGACACGCGCTCGAGGCGACGTCGGTAGGCCTCGGCAACTCCGTGTTCTGCGGCAAGCTCGGCCAGAAGATAGCGAATGAGAAAGTCAGCGCCGTCGACGACGCGACGATGATAAGCGAATGGGGCTCGCGCGCCATGTCCGACGAGGGTGAGAAGACCGAGCGCATCCAGCTTATAAAAGACGGCATACTGACCGGATATATGATAGACAAGCTCGGCTCGCGCAGGATGAACATGAGATCGACCGGAAGCGGCAGGCGTCAGAATTACGCCTTCGCGCCGACCTCCCGTATGTCGAACACTTTCATCTGCCCCGGCAGCGACACGCGCGATCAGATAATAAGCAGCACCGAAAACGGCCTTTACGCCGCGAAAATGGGCGGCGGCTCCGTCAACCCGCTGACCGGCGAGTTCAATTTCGCCGTCATGGAAGGCTATATGATCCGCGGAGGCAAAATATGCGAGCCGGTGCGCGGCGCGACGCTTATAGGCAAGGGCTACGAAGTGCTCCTCAATATCGACATGGTATCGGACGATCTCGTGCTCGGTCAGGGCATGTGCGGCTCGATCTCGGGCAGCATTCAGACGAACGTCGGTCAGCCCATGATCAGGATTTCCGAAATAACCGTCGGAGGTGAAATAGAATGAGCAAGATAAACGAATTCTGCGAAAAGATCCTCTCGTACGCGAAAGCTCACTGCGACGGGGAATTCGAGGTCTACGCCAGCAGCGGCGAGAGCTTCAGAGTCGGCATCCTCGAAGGACAGATCAAGGATTACAGCGTCAACGACTATTCCGGCATCTCGTTCAGGATAAAGAAAAACGGCAAAATGGGTTACGCGTCGACGACGTCGTGCGACGAGGACGGCATACCCGCGCTCGTCGAAAACGCGTGCAGGAACGCCGCGCTCATAGAAAAGCCGGACGAGCAGTTCATTTTCTCCGGCTCCGCCTCGTATCCGTCGCCGAAGGTGTACGGTGAAGAGCTCGACGGCATCACCGCCGAAGAGAAGATAGCGTTCGCAAAGCTCATGGAGCAGAAGGCGAAGGAAGCCGATCCGAGGATCATCAAGGTCGAGACGAGCCTTGTCACGTCCGGCAAGAGCACGGTCGTGATAAAGAACTCGAACGGTATGGATCTGTGCGAGGATTCGAACTTCATCGCCGGCTACGTCATCCCGATAGCGGCGGACGGCGAGAAGATGAACGACGGTTTCGGCTTCTGCGGCGGCTTTGACAGAGCGTGTCTCGACGTCGACAAAGCCGTGAAGAAGGGCGTCCTCGAGGCGATAGACTTCCTCGACGCCAAGCCGGTAAAAAGCGCTTCGATGCGCGTGATATTCAGAAACAGCGCGTTCTGCGATCTGATAGAGACGTTTTCCGGCATTTTCTCGTCTGAAAACGCTCAGAGAGGGCTTTCGATGCTCGCCGGCAAAGAGGGTGAGAAGATCGCCGCCGACTGCGTCACGCTGACAGACGATTCAACGCTCGATTTCGGCTTCGGATCCCGCGCGTTCGACGCGGAGGGCGTTGCCGGACGGCGCACGGTCGTGGTCGAAAACGGCGTTCTCAAAACGCTTCTGTACAACCTCGAAACGGCGTACAAGGCGGGCGTCGAGTCGACCGGCAACGCGTCGAAGGGCGGATACACGTCCCCGATCGGCATATCGGTCAGCAACTTCACGCTCACCCCGGGAGAGAAGACGCTCGAAGAGCTTGCCGCGAAAATGGGCGACGGGCTGATCATAACCGAGGTCAGCGGACTTCACGCGGGCGCCAACGCCGTGACCGGCGATTTCTCGCTGATGTCCAAGGGCTATCTCGTCGAGGGCGGCAAGACCGGCAGAGCGGTGACCGGAGTCACCGTTTCCGGCAACTTCTACGAGCTGCTCAAGAATATCGAGGAGCCCGGCTGCGACACGTATCACAACATGTTCGGCGCGGCGGTCTCGTCGCCGTCCGTGCTCATCGGCGTGCCGATGTCGATAGCGGGTGAATGACGGGAATGGAATATCCCGATATCAGAGAAAATATAGAGCGCGTCAGAGCCGGCGCGGGCGGGGCGGACATCCTGCTCGCCACAAAGACCGTCGACTGCGGCCGGATCGAGTTCGCCGTGCGCGAATGCGGCGTGAAGTACATCGGCGAGAACCGTGTGCAGGAGCTGCTCGAAAAATACGATAAGCTCAAAGATCTGCCGTGCGAGATCCACTTTATCGGAACGCTTCAGAAAAACAAGGTAAAGTATATAATCGACAAGGTCAGCCTGATCCACTCCGTCGGAAGTATTCCGCTCTGCGAGGAAATAGACCGTCAGGCGGCGAAGCGCGGCGTGATCATGAACGTGCTCTGCGAGGTAAATATCGGCTGCGAGGAGAATAAATCCGGTTTTCTGCCGGAAGAAGTTCCCGAAGCGTTTGAAAAAATGCTCGGTTTCGAGCACGTAAGGCCCCTCGGACTGATGACCATGGCGCCGAAATGTCAGATAAGCGCGGATTATATAAAATTTTTTACTAAAACTTACCGATTGTTTATTGACAATTGCGTCCAAAAGGTGGATAATAGATATAAGCCGATACTCTCGATGGGAATGTCGGACAGTTACATACAGGCCGTTTCGTGCGGCGCAACGATGATACGCGTCGGTTCCGCCGTGTTCGGCGAGCGGACCGCGGAAATAAAAAAATGAAATCAAAAGAAAGGGCATATAAAAATGGGATTTCTTGACAGCTTAAAATTCAGCAAGCGCTTCAACGACGATGAAGACGAGTACGAGGAAGAGAAGAACAACGGCGAAGTATACGAAGACGACGCCGTGATCGAAGCCCCCGCGAAGCCGGAGCCCGCCGCTCCGCAGAAACCCGTCAGGATCGGCACCAGCGTCAAGCTCGACGGCGCGGCTCTTGAACTCAAGGTCGTAAAGCCCGAGCGTTACGAGGTCGTTCCGCAGATCGCGGATCACCTGCTCAACCGCCGCACCGTGGTCCTCAACCTCGAGGCGTCCAACAAGGAGAGCTCCAGAAGGATAATCGACTTCCTATCCGGCGTCGCTTACGCGATAGACGGCAAGCTCAGCAAGGTGGCCGTGAACACCTACCTCATCACTCCCGCCAACATCAACGTGAGCGGCGAAGCCCTCACCGAGGCGAAGGGCGAGGCCGAAGAGGATAACGGCGAGTATCCCGAGGACTGAGTCTGATTGGCTGAGTACGTATATACGCTCGTATCGGGCTTGCTGTTCGTGTTTGCCGCACTGCTCAATACGGCGATATGGGCGCGGGTCATCCTCGGCTGTTTTACAGCCGGGGAGGACACCGTGTTTTCAAGGATACTCTTTTTTTTGACCGAACCTTTCGTCCTGCCCGTCCGCAAACTGCTCGGGCGCGCCGGAATGATCGGCATGACCGACCTGAGCGCCGTCGTGCTGTCCGCGCTGATATGCGCGGCGCTCGCTTTTCTGCGGCTTTGATATAACTACGTAAGGATTGTTTATGAATTCCACCGATCTGAAAAAGAAAAATTTCACGCGCGTCGTCCGCGGCTACAAGCCGGAGGAGGTCGACGCTTATATTTCCAGCCTTGCAGAGAGGTACGAGGAGCTTTTGCGCGAGAATTCCGAGCTTGAATACAAGCTCAAAGCGTCGCTCGAGAAGAGCGAGGAGGCTCAGGCGGGCGAGGAGGAGCTTAAAAACACGATACGCCTCGCGAGGAAAGCCGCCGACAAGATCATCGCCGACGCGCAGGAGCAGGCGGATCTGCTCTATTCCGCGGCGAAGGACAACACCGACAGAGTGCTGCGCCAGTTCCGCGAGAGCGTCGCTTCCGAGGCGCAGGTACTGCGCAAGCTGAAGCTCGCCGTCGCCGACATGCGCAGCGAGATCTACCGGCAGTATCTGCACAATATCGAACAGCTTGAGGAGCTCGCTCCTAAGAGCAAGTACGAGGCGGATCTTTCCGATCCCGCGGTCGAGGAATACATCCGCGCCGTCATCGACGGGATGAAGAACGACGTTGAGAATCTGCGCCGCGCCGAGCCCGCGTCCGAAAAGAGCCACGACGGCAGAGTCACGATCATCAGATCGCCCGAGGTCACCGTCGTAAAAAGATACCGCATAGCCTCCGTCCGCGACACGATTAAGGAGCTGAACGCCAAGATCCTCGCGGGCGACGCCTCGATCGACGGCGAGGGCGAGCAGGTCCCGGGCGACAAGATCGTCTCCCCGGACGACGACGTCAGAGTCCAGAAGCGCGAGATGCCGAAGAAGAAACGCGGCAGGCGGAAGGAGCTTTTCGATGCCGAAGAAGACTGAGATCCTGCGCCGGTGCAAAGAAAACGTCGTCCCGTATCTTTTGTGGCTGGCGCTTACCGCCGTGCTCGTCACGGCCGATCAGATCAGCAAATATCTGATATCCGCTTATCTGCCCAAGGGCGAGACGGTCCGCGTGATCCCGTATCTGTTCAATTTCACGTACGTCGAGAACCGCGGCGCGGCGTGGGGAATGCTCGCGAACAAGAGATTCGTGTTCATCATAATCTCGGCGGTCGCCATAATCCTGATCGCGGCGATCCTGCTTTACGTCGCGAGAAGCAAAAAGACGCTCGTCGTGCCGCTCGTGCTGATACTTTCGGGCGGTATCGGGAACATGATCGACAGGATCGGGAACGGCTTCGTCGTCGACTTCATACAGTTCGACTTTTTCAAGGCTTTCCCGGTGTTCAATTTCGCGGACTGCTGCGTCACGATCGGCGGCGCGCTGATCCTGATTTACGTTTTGTTTATCGACAGGAGCCTGTTTTCCGACAGGAAAAAGAATAAGGATGAAGGAAATGAAAACGGCGGCGGCGACGCGTGAGCATGACGGCATGCGGCTCGATTCCGCCGCTTCCGAATTATTTTCAATAACGAGAAACGCCGCCTCGAAGCTGATCGAGGACGGCGTTTTGATGCTGAACGGCTCTCCGGCGAAAAAGAACGCGAGGGTCAAAGAGGGCGATCTTCTCGCGTACGAGCAGCCGGAGCTGAGGAAGCCCGACGCGCAGCCGGAGGACATACCTGTGAGAATCGTGTACGAGGACGAGATGCTCGCGGTCGTCGACAAGCCGAAGGGCATGGTCGTGCACCCGGCGCCGGGGAATTACAGCGGTACGCTCGTCTCGGCTTTGCTTTACCGCATGAAGGGCGAGCTGTCCGGCATAAACGGCGTGGAGCGCCCCGGCATAGTCCACAGGATAGACAAGGACACGAGCGGGCTTCTGATCGTAGCGAAAACGGACGAGGCTCACGTGAAGCTCGCCGCGCAGATAAAGGAGCATTCTTTCATGCGCCGCTACGACGGCATCGTCGTCGGGTGCCCGCGGCAGGAGCGGGGCGAGATCGACCGGACGGTCGGCAGAAACCCGAAGGACCGCAAAAAAATGGCGGCGGGCGTCGCCGGCGGCAGACAGGCGCTGACCGAATACGAGGTGACGGAGCGCTACGACGGGTTTTCGCGCATGCTCTTCACGCTCCACACCGGCAGGACGCATCAGATAAGGGTGCATATGTCGAGCATCGGCCATCCGCTCATGGGCGATACCGTTTACGGCGGCGGCGCGACGCCGTTCGAGAAAAAACACGCGGATATCCTGCACGGTCAGTGTCTGCACGCGCGCTATATCGGATTTGTTCATCCCGGCGACGGAAAATATATGGAATTTGACGCCGGCGTGCCCGATTATTTCGAAAAGATCGTCTCGCTGCTTCGCCGCGGCTGACCGCGTTTATTTAATTTTAACGGCAGTAATGGTGTTTTGTTAATATTGAAGAGATATAATGGTATAAACCAAGAATATCGAAAGGATGCCGATAGCTTTTATGAATACTAATAAAAGCAGGATATATATTCTCATCGCCGCGGCTCTGATAATCGCCGTCGGCGTCGCCGTGGCGCGTACAGTGCTCGTCATAAATTACTACAACGTGGACGAGGGACTTTACGCTAAGGGCAGTACGGGAGTCACCGCGATGCGCGTCGTGTTCGGCGCCGCGCTCGTGCTCATTTGCGTGCTCGCGTTCGTGCTGCTGCGCCCGGTAAAATACAAAAAACTGCCGGAGGCGAACCACGCCGTAGTATTCACCGGCGCGATGTGCGGATTCATGTTCATATCGTCCGCAATCCTCGGCGGCTGGTACTTCATACCCGATCTTTTCAAAAACGCGTTTTCAAAATCGTTCCAGTATACGGCGATAAGCTCCTCGCATACGACGTACGTCGTGCTGTTCTTCTCGTTCTGCGCGACGCTGCTCTTCAGCCTTCTGTCGTCTCTGTATTACTTCTGGTGCGCGTCGACCGAAACGAAGCTGAACAGGATCAATTACAGACTGTTCTCGCTTATGCCGATACTCTGGGGCATCGCGTATCTCGTGTTCATGTATTTCAAGAACGACACGGTCATCAACAGCCAGGAAAGAGCGATACTTCAGCTCTCAGTCATAACCGTGATGCTCTGTGCGACTGCCGAGGCGAGGTTCCATTTCGGCATAGCACGTTTCAGAGTATACGCCGCGGTATGTTTGTGCGCGGTGATGTCGGTGACGGTCGCCTGCGTGCCGAACTTCCTTCTGACCGCGTTCTGGATGATCCCGTTCTCAGCGGAAACGGTGTTCTGCGTACTGCAGGTCGCGCTGGCGGCGTACATGCTGTCAAGACTCGTAAGCATCGTCAGAAGCGAGCCCGAGGAATGATACAATTATCAATGATGATCGCCCATACGGGCAAATGATGAGATGTGTTCCGCCGCGGCGGAACACATCATTTTTATTAAGTAAAGAGCAAACCGGAGATAATTCGGTACGCTCTTTGACTTTTCTAAGCTAAATTGCCGCGCAGAGCGCGTCAGCTGAATTATTTGCCTGACGGCAAACAGCTAAATTGAAAACCTGCGGTTTTCAGCTAAATTAAATTCGCCTCTTATAACTCGCCGTTAGGCGAATTTAGCTTGCGAAGCAAATTTAGTTGACCGAAGGTCAATTTAGCTCGCCGTCAGGCGAATTTAGCTCTCGAATAAATACCGGCATAACAAAAGCCGGAGACGTTTGTCTCCGGCTGATTTTTTGTTTTTATGAGATCTTCGCTATGGCCTTTTCGTTTTCGGTCACGGGGTAGGTCTCTTTGAATTCCTTGAGCTTCGTTTCAAGATCGTCGGATCTCATGTCGGCGTCGACGTTCTTGAGCCAGACGGGCTTGCCGGTGCCTTCGAAGTAGTAGATGCTGAGACCTTCGTCGGCGAATACGAAGTACTTGTAATCGCCCTGATTGCGGTCGGCGGAGAAGAGCCATTCGTCAACTTCGATAAGCTCCTCGTGCGTGCTGCCGCTCTTCGCGGTGTCCTTGACGAGGCCCGTGGAGTTGATCTTGATCGTGTCGGTGGAGAACTTCTCGGCGAGCTTGTCGAACGATTCGCCGGTCTTGTCGCCTTTTTCGAATTCGGCGATCATCTCTTCGGCTTTTTCCTTCATAGCGTCCTCGTTGGTGAAGCTGCTGAGCGTCAGATCGAGTTCACGGATGGAGATCGTGTTGTATTCGTCTCTGTACGCGCTCTTGACTATCTGATATATCGTTGCGGATTCGTCGGCGCTTACGAGCTTCGACGCACCGTCGGTCGCGGGCGTGTCGGCGAAGATCCATTTATCGGCTTCGGTATCGGCGTTGGCGTGTTCGGTCGTGAGGACCTTCGTCTTTATAGATTCCTCGGTCAGCTCTTCAAGAGCCTTGTTCGCGTTCGTGATACGCTCTTCGTCCCCGGACTGCTCCGCGGCGGCCTTCTCGGCCTCGGCGAGTTCCTTTTCGTAATTGAATATGACGGTCACGAAATCCTCGCCGCCCTCGATCTTCTGCAGAAGCTCGTCGGCTTTCGCCTTCGCGGCGGATATCGCCTCGGTCTTCTCGTCGTCTTTGGCGTTGGTCTCGTAATCGGCTTTCACGGTGTAGGAGTAGTAGTCGGCTTTGAGGTATTCGAGCTTGTTCTCGTCGTAATACTTGTTGTAGTCGTCGTCGGTGTAGGTGAAGCCGTCGGACAGATAAGAGGCGTAGGAGGAGGCGAGCGTCTGCATCTCGAGCATGCCTTTGATGTCGCCCTTAGTGATGCCCTTGCTGCCGTACATCGCGGCTATCGCGGTGGACAGGCTGTAGTTGCTCTCCTTCGCGTAATCCTTGAGAGACTGGATGTTGTTCTCAACGGACTGCTTGTCCTCGTCGGTCATCTTGTAGCCCTCGGCCCTCGCCGCCTCGCAAAGCGAGAGGACGTCGGACAGAGTGCTCGTCGCTTCGGTCACGCAGGCGTCGAGCCAGGAGATGTCGTCGCTGCCGTAGTATTTCTGCTGGGAGAGCGGCAGGCTCCTGTCAAGTCCGAAGTACGACGCGTACTGCGAACCGTAGGAGTTTACAATCGTCGAATAATAATTGTTGTAGATGAGGTACGTCATGTACATGAACTGAGCGTTGCTCACCTTGTAGTTTTCGCTCTTGAGCGCGGTGCGGGTGTGCAGGGAGATGTAATCCATCACGCCCGTCGGCTGAAGTACCGCTACGAGCAGACCGATGACGAGCACGACCGCGATGAATATGGTCAGTACCTTGTACCAGACGTCGCTCTTGTTTGCGTTCTTGGATTTAACTTTCGATTTAGCCATTTTGGTGTTCCAGACCTTCCTTTTTTTGAAACGATATAACTTTATATATGTTACAGCGAATTTGCTCTTGACAGTATATCATAAGTGATAAGCATACTGAAGAACATTTTTTGAACAAAATGTTAATTTACGCCGCGTTTGTACATTTTTATAAGGTTTTTGACGCCGTCGGCCACGCCTGCGATCAGCAGATCGGCTTCTTCCTCCGTGTTGTCGCGGAACAGGCTTATGCGTATCGTGCAGTCCGCCTCGCGCTGACCGAGGCCGTACGCCAGCATCGGGCGCGACACGCCGGGATGATGCGACGAGCACGCGGAGCCGCTCGAAACGTATACACCGGTCGCCGACAGATGATGCAGCATGACCTCGCTTTTGATGCCCGGAAGTGTCGCCGAGATGATGTGCGGAACGAACGATTTCGGCTCGTTCACGCGCACGCCCGCGCCGGTCAGCCCCGATACGATGCGCCGGCGCAGAGCGGTGATACGTTCGATGTCGGCGTCGAATACCGACGCTCCGTACGACGCCGCGGCGGCAAACGCCGCCGCCCCGGCGGTATTCTCGGTGCCGGAGCGCAGACCGCCCTCCTGACCGCCGCCGTAAAGCACGGGCGCAATCGAATGAGACCGCACGGTCTGCGCCGACAGATAAAGCGCGCCGACGCCCTTGGGGCCGCCGATCTTGTGCGCCGAAAGCGTCATCGCGTCGACTCCGAGCTCGCGCACGTCGATTTTTGTCTTCATGAACGCCTGCGTGGCGTCCGTGTGGAACAGCACGCGCGGATTCGCGCTTTTTACCGCGCCGCACAGCGTTTTGATATCGTACAGCGCCCCGGATTCGTTGTTTACCGTCATTATGCTGACGAGCAGGGTGTCGGCGTCCACGAGCGAGCACAGCTCGTCCGGGTCGACCGTTCCGCCGCGCGTGCCGACGGTCTTTATTTCAAATCCGCGCCTGCCGAGCTCTTCGGCGGCGGCGTAAACCGACGGATGCTCCGAGTCGGAGATTATTATTCGCTTGCCGCGGTTGGACGGCTTGGCGTAAGCGGCGCCGAAAAGCAGAAGAGCGTTCGACTCCGTGCCGCAGCCGGTGAAAACGAGCGTGCCGGCGGGCGGCGCGCCTATGACCGAAAGCAGCGTTTTGCGCGACGCCGCGAGCAGTTTTTCCGCCGCGAGCCCCGCCGCGTGAAGCGAGGACGGATTGGCGTATACGGCGGCGGCGTCGTCCGCCGCCGCTTTTGCCGCGGCGCAGAGAGGCGTCGTCGCGGCGTTGTCGAAATACGCGGTCATTATCCGAGGACTCCGGTTTGGAATACGAATTCCGTCACGATGCTCTCAAACGACGGGAGATTGGCGTCGAAACGCGCCGATTCAGCCGTGTAGGTGAGCAGGTATGCGAACATCCTCTCACGCACGCAGATCACCATCTCGAACGTGTAGTCCGTATCGGATATGCGCGCGGAGTATCTGCACCGCACCGCGGGCTGGCCGTTGAGCAGCGTCGCGGTCGGGCCCGAGATCATCGTGAAGCCCGGCAGGCTCGCCTGAAGCTGAGAAGCGTAGCCGGTCCAGTAGTTTTTGGCGTAGGTGACGCCGTCCGCCTCGCCCTCCGCGCGGTCGGCGGGGATGTCGAAGACGGCTTCGTTCTGTATCGTGTAGCAGGCGCACGTGACGTTCGATTTGTCGGTCAGCGAGACGTACGCGGCGGTCACGCCGTCCTGATCGGCTATGACCCAGTCGTTCGGGACGTACATGTAATAATCGACCGCCTCGACGGAAGCGAGCTTCATGCCGGACGGCACGGAGGTCTCCGTTTTCGCACAGCCGCAGAGCAGCAGCGCGGCGGCGGCAAGCAGCGCCGATAAAACTTTTTTCATTTTATTCCCCCTGTGAATCGATGAACGCGCATCTTTGTCTTATGAACCCGTACAGGGTGTTTTCGCCGTCCGTGAATTCCGCCTCGTACAGCGCCTCGTCGTAGAAGCGGCGCGGGTCGGCGCTGACGGCGGAGTCGATCGCGGACTTAAGATCCGAGAACGAGCCGAGGATCTCTTTGAGCTGGGATGTGTACTGTTTGACGTATTCGAGGTATTTCGCCTTGTATTCGGCGTTCTCGAGCAGCTTTCCGACGAGCGGACGGTCGGCGGCTTCAACGCCGAAGAACGGCGAGTTGACGTCGGTCTTTATCTGTTCCGCCTCGATCTGGTATTCCGTCTTGCGCAGCGTCCTGTCGGTGCCGAACGTCATCTTCAGATCCCACGGGATCATGGAGAGCACGCCCTCGGAGGTCTCGTACAGATAGTAATTTTCAGCCTTGGGGCCGAGATACGATTCCTGACCGCAGACGATCCCGACGATCGCGGCGTAGCGCAGTACGGAGTCGACGTCGAGGATATCCTCGATGCCCTCGCCGGTCGAGATCGCGTCGTAAAGGCGCGTTATGTTCGCCATCCTGCCGTCCTCGCCGTTTTCGAGCGAGAAGGTCGAGGTGTCGCCGTCGACGAAGGCGGAGCCCTTCTTGGCTTCGTACAGACTGCCGTCGTTGTCGCCGAAGGCGCGCTTGAGGAAGCTGTCGTCGATGCCCTCGACCGCGAGATAAAGCCCGTAATACTGACCGTTGACGGTGAGCCTGGCGAACGTCGCGAGCGGCGCGCTCTTTCCGGCGAACAGCAGATACGCGAGGTATTCGCGCACGTACGACGGGTCGTACGACATGTTGTTGAGGTTGAGCTCGTCGAGCCCGTTCAGCTTCTGACCCTTCGTGAATTTGTTGAATTTCAGCTTGAACGAATAACGTTCGTTGCCGGCGTCGGAGACGTAGGACGTGTTGCCGCGCGCCTTCAGTCCGGCTCCGGCGACGGTCTGACCGCCGGCGGTGACGTCGGCCTCGACGTAGACGCCGGCGTCGGCGTGGTCGATGACGGTAGACAGCTCCGCCTCGCCGACGGTGAGTTCTATTTCAAGTATATCGTCGAAAAGTCCATCGTAAGCCCCGGTCTTCACGCCTATGCCGGCGATGCCGGGCCCGTTGTCCTGTGTGTCCGCTCCGGTCGTGACTTCGCCGCCGCCTGATTTGCACGCGCAGAGCAGCAGCACTGCCGCGCACAGCGCCGCGGCGATCGTTCTTTTGATCAGTGTTATATTCATTCCCCGTTCCTTTCGAAAACATGACGGTATCGCACTCATACTGACGGTAATAAAATAATAATAACAACAGATTTTTAAAAAATCAACCACCGCACGCAAATTGTTATATTATAGTATATGTTTTTACATTTTGTTAATCAGCGGAGTGCGATGGGATCGAAAAGTTTGCCCGACTCTATTGACAACGCGGCTCAACTGCGGTATATTAAATACGTGGACGCACGCAAACGGCGGACACGAAAACGATCCGGAACGGAGAAATGATATGAAAGTACTTATTATCAACGGAAGTCCGCGCGAGGGCGGAAACACGTCTTTGGCGCTTGACGAAATGGTCAGAGTTTTTGAGAAAAACGGCGTGCAGGTGACGGTCGAGCAGATCGGCGGCGAGGATATCCGCGGCTGTATCGCCTGCGGCTGCTGCGCAGAAACGGGCAAATGCGTGTTCGACGACGCGGTGAACAGGATAGCACCGGAATTCGAGGAGGCGGACGGCCTCGTTATCGCGTCCCCGGTCTATTACGCTTCCGCCAACGGCACGCTCGTGTCGCTGCTCGACAGGCTGTTTTCGAGCACGGGCTTCGATAAGACGATGAAGGTCGGCGCAAGCGTCGTCGTCGCGAGGCGCGGCGGATGCTCGGCGACGTTCGACGAGCTGAACAAATACTTCACCATATCCGGTATGCCCGTAGCGTCGAGCCAGTACTGGAACAGCGCGCACGGCAGACTCAAGGGAGAAGTCGAAGGAGATCTCGAGGGACTGCAGACGATGCGCGTGCTCGCGGCGAACATGACTTTCCTTATGAAGTCGATAGCGCTCGGCCGTGAAAAATACGGCCTGCCCGAAAAAGAGGAATGGCAGCCTACGCATTTCATCAGATAAAAAGCGGCGCGGGCGCGAAATTTAATTGTTAACAAAAAAAACGAAATGTTAGCATATTTGCGTTGACAAGCCGGCTGACGCGTGATATAATGGTTGCGGTATTAAAGAAATCAATAAAGGAGGATGACGGGATGAGATCCGTATATGCGCTTATCGTCATACTTTCGCTGATCACCGGGACGCTGTTTCTTTCGGGATGCGGCACGGACCGGAAAGCCGGTCAGAACGACGTAACGACCGCCGAAAGCACAGCTGCCGCAGCGGCGGCAGACGGTACGGAGTCCTTTGACGTTACAAAACCCGCAGATCCGTCAGACACGGCGGAAGACGTGACGGAAGACGTGACGGAAGAAGCGACGGCAGCTGAACAGGAAAAAACAGATATATACGAAGATGCGAGAAACGCTCTTGTTGAAAAATATCCGTTGTCGGATATTAAGTTTGAAGCCATTCTCTATGAAAAAACTTTAAGCGACGGCTTGAACGTATCGTCTGTTTACTCTTATCCAAGACCCGATTTTGGCGAACCGGCCGAAAAGAGCCTGACCGTGAATTTATTCGGGCAGGAATTTACCGGAGAATATGAAGGAAGTGAAACAGACTTAGAAAACGGTGTCTTTGACCTATACAACATCGACCCGGTTAAAATAGGAATTTTTAAATACCGTCCGTCATTTTCGGTGTACAGATCCGACAAAAGTTTCAGATCTTGTTTGTATATCCCGTATGATTTTAACGTCTCGGATATCCAAACGGAAGAGCAGCTGTTCGATTTCATAAAATCAAATATTATTCCGGATAAGGACTGCTCGACGTACGAATCGATAATTATTACAAACTGCAGAATGGAAGACGGACACCATGAGACGTTTAACGGTTTTCATCGTATTGAAGAAAATGAAACTCTTTGGGAGTATGAGATCATTTTTCTTAAATCATACGAAGGATTCGTAACAAGTGATAAGTTTAAAATAAGAGTATTCGACGGGGTGATCGGATACCAACTGATCGGGAACCCGACAGAAAAAGGCTTTTTCGAAAAAGCCGCGGCGCTCGCATGTCAGGATAAAGAGATCGTCAGGGATTACATAGAATCAAATTTATTTGAAAAGTATGAGCTTGTAAACGTTGACGCAGATCATATTGTTAACTCCCTTGTTAACGCCGAGGGTAAAGCATCCGTACTTGCGCGAGTTACGTATACGTTCAGGATAAAGGGCGATACTCAGACGGATGAGGACGGTTCGGAAATACTGTATTCAGACGTGGCAATCATACTGATAACGCCCGTTGAATGACGCGGCGTTGAGCGGAGTCCGGAGCGCCCGGCATAAAAAGATAAAAGAGCGGCAGACGCCGCTCTTTTATGCTCTTATAAAGTCTTATTCTTCAACGAGAAGGTTCGCAACGACACGGAAACCGTGGTTGGAAGACGTTCCGTTTTCGAAGTACTCGCACTCGTCGACGGGATCGACAGCCCATACGCCGATGTTGGCGGTCGTGCCGCGGAACACGTACATATACGTGCCGGGGCCGAATCCGGTCGGCTGAGCCTCGGTGAAGTCTACGTCGCAGGAATCATTGTCTTCCCATTCGGTGAATTCCTCGGTGTAGAGGGGATCGCCGAGAATGGTGTTGTCGTAGTCGTTCTCCCACTTGTAGAGCTCAACGACGAAAGCGGATTCACCGTGCGTGCTCCAGCTCGGGCAGGACTCGAAGTACAGGCCTATCAGTCTGGCGTTGCTGTCAACGGTGAATTTGCAGGCGAGCTCGCCGTTGTTGGCGGCGGAGATCGCTACATGGCCCGCCGGGTCGCCCTCATACAGATAGAAGTCGTCTTCTACGTAGCTGGGGCCGTCGGGAGCTTCGGTCGTCTTTGCGGGCTCGGTCGTCACGTCCGCTTCGGTCGTGGCTTCGGCTGTGGTGGCGTCCGCTTCCGTGGTCTTGGGCTCAGCGGTAGTGACGTCACCTGCGGTCGTTACGGGGTCCGTGGTCTTGGGCTCGGAGTCGCAGGACGCGAGCACCACCGCGCACAGTACCATAACTGCCGCAACAAGGATAGCAAGGGTCTTCTTCATGGTAATTCCTCCTGTGGAATAATTTATTACATAAATCCGCCGTCAACGCCGATCACCTGCCCGGTGACGAAGCCGGCGCTTTCCGAGCAAAGCCAGAGTATCGCGCCCGCGACGTCGTCCGCGGTACCGGTGCGGCAGAGCGGAGTTCTGTCGATTATATCCTCGACCGTCCGCCGGTCGAATTTTGCGTTCATGTCCGTATCTATATATCCCGGCGCCACGCAGTTGACGGTCACGCCGTCGGGCCCGAGCTCTTTCGCGAGCGCCTTCGTGAAGCCGATCACGCCCGCCTTCGCCGCCGAGTACGCGACCTCGCACGAGCCGCCCGAAACGCCCCATACGGACGAGACGTTTATTATGCGCCCGCGCTCGGACTGCAAAAGCTCCGGCAGCGCGGCGTACGTCACGTTGTAAACGCCGGTGAGATCCGTGCCGATCACGGCGTCCCAGATCTGCGGCTCCGTCTGTCCGAGAGGGCCGTAGAACCCGATCCCGGCGTTGTTGACGAGCACGTCTATCCCGCCGCCGTGACAGCGGCAGAGCGAGATCATGCGGCGCACGGCGTCTCTGTCGTTCACGTCCGCCCGGACCGGATACGCGCTGCCGCCGGCGGCGTTTATGCGCTCGCACAGCGCAAGGGCTTTGTCTTCCGATCTGTTGTAGTTTACGAAAACGCGGTATCCTTCGGCGGCGAACAGCTCCGCCGCCGCCGCGCCTATCCCGCGCGACGCGCCTGTTATAAGTACCGATCTCATGAAAGCTCCATGTAAAGTATCTGCGCCGTCGCCGCCGCCTCGCTCAAAAGGTACGTGCCGTCGAGGCTGATCAGACGGTGTCCGCGCGCCTCGTATCCGCCGTTTTTGCGTATCACGTCCTCGGCCGCGGCGCGCACCTGTTTTTCTTCTGATGCGAGCATCAGCGGGCCGTCGTATACGCGGCTCTCATCCTGCCACAGGCGCAGCTCGAGCGTCAGCGACACCGTCTCGCCGTCCGGCACGTCGATATAGACGTAATGCTCGTCGCATCCGCCGATATGATCGCACTTTACCGACGATATCCAGTGCGGAACGAACAGGTATAGCCTGCCGCCGCCCTCGTATTTTATCTTGACGCTTCCGCCGTGCGGGTAATCGGAGACGATATCGAGCCGTCTGCCGCGCACCGGGGCGGTGACGCTGACGGGATTTATTATCACGCCGTCGTCGGTGACGGAATAAGCCGCCGCCGCGGCGAGCCCTTCGCCGCCGCGCATCGTACAGCACCAGTAAGCCTCGTAGCCGTGTACGGCGAGCGCGCCGTCGGTCGCGCAGGTGTCGCAGCCGAAGCCGCCGTTGGGTCTCTGCGCGTGAAGCAGCCCGTTATACAGTATGAGCTGCGAGATCTCCGCGTAATGCGGATCGTCCGTATACGCAAAAAGCTGAGAGCCGACCATGAACGAGTCGATTATCGCGCACGGCTCCGTCCATTCCGGGCGGCCGAACCAGTTCTCGTTCGCGTAAGTCCGCGTCATCCCGTGTTCTTCGTATAACCCGAACACGCGCTTAACCTGTTCGAGCAGCGTTTCGTCGCCGGTCTGCGTATATCTGCGCAGCGCGCCGCGGCAGCCGGAGAGCGTCGCGTGCGTCTGAAGCCTGACTTCGATGAACGGGATCCTGAAAAAGTGGGTAAGCATCTCGTCGATCAGCGCGCCGAGCGCCTGATCGCGGTCCGCGTCGGGGGCATAATGCGAGAGTATTTCGTACGCGTGCGTCAGGCCGTCGAGCGGCATATAGGCGCAGCCGGTGTCGGTCGAGATGATCCAGCCGTCGACGGTCCCCGCCTCGCTGCCGCTCATCCCGCCTCCGTTCGCCCTCTGTTCGGGCAGGACGGGATAAGACGCGTATCTGCCCGCCGCCGGCAGGAACAGACCGCGGACGATGCCGTCGATCAGGCCGGGGACGCGCGTGTCGCGTCTGTATTCATAATATTCGCACAGCCCGCGCAGAAGCCACGAATGGCCGGAGAGCTGCTGTTCGCTGATAAGATTGCCGTGATCGGCGCCGAGATAGCCCTTGCCGTTCAGATGAGACGGAAGCCCGTCGATTATCTCGTCGAGAAACGACGGCTGCCTTCCGGTTATCTGCGACTGACAGCAGAGCGCGAGGATTATCCTGCCCTCCCAGTCGCCGGGCCAGTCGTAGGAGCCGGGGCGGAAAACCTCGGGCGGACGGTACATCGGCGCCTCGAGACGGGAGCTGAGCAGAGCGCAGCGCGCGCCGAGCTCTCCTTTGACTTTTACGTCCCCGTAGCTGTTGTATTTCATGTATGCTCCGAATAGCGTTCGCGGCGGGTATCACCCCCGCTTTTTTGATATTTTACCATATTTTTTCGGTTTTGTAAAGCCCCAATTCAAAATATTTTATAAAGGAGCTTTGCCGCGTCACTGATAATATTCTTCGTACTCTGTACGCGTGAACAGCGAGGGTCCTTTTCCCGCCATCACGTCGGCGAGGAATTCGCTGACGAGCGTCCCTCCGGTGATCTTAAGCGAGCCGCCGGATACGCCGATCCGCACCGTGTATTCCTTCGAACAAGATTCGTGCATCATGCCGAGCTCAGTCAGCGTGACCGTCATACTATATGAGGAATCCGACGTCTTCTCGATCGATATCAGTTTGTTCGCCGTGTAGGAATCAAAGTATTCAAATTCGTCCATGACAAAAAGGACACCGTCGACCTCGTACAGAAGCTTGTTGTTTTTCAGCAGATTCCTGACCGTCTTTTCCGGATAGTATACGCAAAGCTGCCGTTCGAGCGCTTCGTAAAACGCGTCCGGGTCCGGGTAGAAGCGGTAAATTTGCTGTTCGGGATATTGGTACATTTCGGCCGCTTTTTCCTTCTGCTTATCCGTAAGTTCGTCGTATCTGACCCACGTCATGCGTTGAGTCGTGTAAAACGAACGCATAGCGGAATAGAGGAACTGCATCGCGCTGCCGTACTGCGGGAAATCGAAGTAATTGAGCACGAACGTCCCGCCGACGGCGCGCAGCCCGCCGCCGTCTTCTTCGACCTCGACGGTGAAATATCCGGACATATAGGAGTCTTTAACGTACACCTCGGCGGTGACGCGGCCGTCCTTCTGCGACGTTATGTGAAGCGTGTTCAGATCCGCCGCCGTTTCACGGAAACCCTGGTCGAACGTCGTATAAACCTTTCCGTTCGCCGTGAAGAAATACTTGCTTTCCCTCGACAGCATACGGTCGACCGTGCCGGCGGGGAGCAGTCTGCCGTAATACTGCCGCCACTGCCCGACCGTCTGAAAGCCCTCGACCTGCGAATGGAACGGGTAAAATGCCTGCGTCATAGGCTCCGCTTTGTTGTCTTTGTAAAGCTCGGTCAGCTTTGCGATAAGCTCAGGGCTCGCGTTTTCAAGATCCTCCTCTTTTTCGTATACCTCGGAGCACCCCTGGCTTTCCGTCACACCGTACGTGACCGCGCGGTAAAACGCGTTCAGCTCCTTCAAAAGCTGTTTTATCCTGTACTCCAGATCGGGCGGACCGGGCCTGTAACCGTCGAAGCCCGCCGCCGACAGCGCCGCGTACGTGTTAGGATAGTCGTTTTGCGCCTCGACCTCGAACAGCTGCGGCGCGTATTCTTTTACAAAATCCAGAAGCTCCTTGACCGTCTGCGAATTTCCGTAATCGTAATCAAGCCCGAAGCGCGCTCTCATATCGGCGTATTCGCCGTACATTATGTTTCTGAAGACCTCGTTTACTAGCTTTGACATTTTATCCGATATATCCGCCGTATACGTTTGCAGGCAGTATACGATCGCTTCGCCGCGCCGCTGTGATATTATCTCGCCTTTGACGCGGTTGTCGGATCTTTCGGCGGCGTATTCGAAGCACGCTTCGATACTGTTTTCCGCAGTCAGAAAATAGTAATCGTTGAACCCGGTCAGCGTAAGGAACCTGTACGTGACGGGTTCCAGCTGCTGCATCGTCGTCTCCGCTATGTTTTTCGCGCGCAGCTTGACCATGTTGCCGTACGTGCGCAGCCACTGGGCGTTCGAAGGGAAGAACGACGGATCGTATGCGAGCGTGACGTCGGGGAAGTTAAGTTTCGGCGGGTCGTCGTCCGGCCACCCGTTGCTGTCGAAATCCTCTTTTATGAAAACTGAGCAGTACACCGAATATACGCCCCGCTCGAACGAGTCGAGCACGAACGCGCCGTCGAAGAACCGTGTGACGAACAGGTCGAACGCCGTGACGCCGAAGGATCTCAGCCGGTTCCACGACTCCGCGGTAAAGCCCCTGTCCTCCATGATCTTTACGATGCGGTCGATAGTCTCCTCGTCCGTCTGCGGCTCGGTCCCGGTGTCGTCCGGATCGACGAAAACGCCGGTGCCGGTAAGCGGTCCCGGATCTGTCGTGTCCGCGTCCGTCGCGGTCTGCGGGTAGTCCGTCGGATCGGGCTCCGTCGCCTCGCCGGCAGTGTCGTCGCCGGCGAAAACGGACGTGACCGCGCGCCGCACCGCGGGGATGCAGACGAGTACGCCGAAAACGAGCGCGGCGCACAGCGCCGCGATAACGGCCCGGCCGAGTCCGGAATGTATGAAATTGTAAAGCGGCGAGCCGACTCTCACGAGCCGCATCCTGTTTTTCGGCATCATGTCACCTTTCCGGGCTCGCGCCCGATTTTTTCATACGTTCATTGTATCACAAACAAACTGTTTTGTCAATAGCGCTTTATTTTGCGCGCGGCGCGCAAAACTTTAAAAATCTATTGACTTTTCAAACCGGATATGATAGAATAAACTGCAATATTATATTTTGGAGTATCAGATGTACGACAGAGGCAGGATAAGGAATTTCAGCATAATAGCTCATATAGACCACGGCAAATCCACGCTTGCGGACAGGCTTCTTCAAATCACGCGCACCGTTTCGGACCGCGATATGGAGGAGCAGCTGCTCGACAACATGGATATAGAGCGCGAGCGCGGCATAAC
>JAFZRM010000126.1 GCA_017619885.1 Clostridia bacterium
CTGAACGAAGCCCTGAAAGACGTTCAGGACAAGATCATAGTCAATCACGAATTCATCAAAGGCGTCCGCGTCCTTACCGCTGAGGAGATAAAGGAACGCGAAGAAGACGAGCAGAGAAGACTTGACGAGGAAAGCGCCTCCAAAGCGCTTGAAGACGCCAAGACCGCCGAAGACGTGACCACGGTGCCCGAAGACGAAGAGACGACGGAAGCCGCGGTCGACACCGAGGTCGAATCGCCCGAGGAGACGACTGCCGATACCGAAGCCGAGGCGACGGATACGGAGCCCGAGGAAACGACGAGCGCGGCGGAAGGCGAAGAGCCCGGCGAGACAGCCAAAGATGAAGTCAACCCCGAAGACATAGTCAACAACGGCAAGATCGTCCGCGTCACCTACGAGGGCGGCAAGGTATTCGTACTCAACTACAACAACTACGCCGTCACCGTAGACGGATACGACGGAGTGATATCCGCTCTCGGATTCGTATCCTATATCGCACAGGAGGAGGTCGCTGAAGAATGAATAAAGAAGCTGAAGTAAAGCTCGTTTCGAGCAATACCAAAAAGCGCAGAAAATCTCATTCGCTTGAGAAGAAATCGGCGCGCGGCGGATATCTGTTCACGATGCCGTTCATCATCGGCTTCATAGTGATCTATCTGCCGGTCATATTCGAATCATTCCTATACAGCGTCACGACGATAGAGCGTATAAACGCCGGTGAATCGTACCAGCTCGTCTGGGCGGGTCTCGAAAACTACCGCAACGCGCTGTTCACAGACGCGAACTACACGCAGATCCTTACCGCAGGTCTCCGTCAGCTGCTGCTCGACGTTCCCGCGATCCTGATATTCTCGCTGTTCATCGCAGTCCTGCTGAACCAGAAGATGGTCGGCAGAGCCGCGTTCAGAGCGATATTCTTCGTACCCGTCATTCTTTCCACCGGTCTTATAGCTCAGATAGACACGAGTAATACGAGCCTTATGACCTACATGTCCGACACGGAAGGCATAGGTACGAACGCCGCAAAGACGACGAGCGTCGCAGAGATAGTCTCCGCGATGGATATAGAGTATCTGTTCAGCAACATGAAGATAGGCGGCGGCATGGCGAAATACGTTTCCCAGCTGATCAACAATATTTATAATATCGTTAACCGCTCCGGCGTACAGATGCTGATATTCCTCGCGGGTCTGCAGTCGATATCTCCTGCGATATACGAATCCTGCAACGTTGAGGGTGCTTCCGCATGGGAGACCTTCTGGAAGATAACCTTCCCGATGATAAGCCCGATGATACTCGTCAACTTCATTTATACCATAATTGACGCGTTCACGTCGTCCACAAACTCGGTCATGGCGTATATCAACCAGGTATACGGCGAGGCGGGACACGATACGCTGTCGGTCGCAATGGCGTGGATATATTTTGCGATAGTCATCGTGTTCGTTCTGTTGGCGGCGGCGTTCATGTCAGCGTTCGTCTTCTATCAGAGAAGAGACTAAGGAGGCAGATAAATGAATAACGTACAATCTACACCCAAGGTCAAGAGAGAGACGAAAAACACCATAAAGGTGGAATTCGACAGAACTCCCTTCTGGGAGAGGATGAAAGCGAAATTCGTCAATAAGAACTTCTTCGTGAAGCTCATATGGGCGATATTCCGCTACGTCATACTGATCGGTATCTCGTATATAATCCTGTTCCCGTTCTTCACGAAGATAGCGTCCTCGTTCATGGGACCCGAAGACTTCGTTGACGCCACCGTCAAGCTCATCCCGAAGAACTTCACGCTCGACACCTACAAGTACATATTCCTTGAGAACAAGTACATGCAGGCACTCGGCAACACGGCGCTTCTTTCGATCGCCGCAGCGCTGCTGCAGACGTTCGTCTGCGCGATGATCGGCTACGGTCTGGCGAAGTTCAAGTTCAAAGGCAACAAGCTCCTGTTCGTGCTCGTCATCTTCTCGATGATCATACCGCACCAGACGCTGCAGTTGTCTCTGTTCATGAAATTCCGTTACTTCGACGTACTCGGTATCATTCAGACGCTGGGCGGAGGTTCGAGACTGTTCCCGCACCTGAACGTGACCGGAGGCATCACGAGCATCAACCTGACGAATACGTTCTGGCCGCTGGCGCTGCTCTCGGCGACAGGCCTCGCGTTCAAGAACGGTCTGTATATCTTCATGATGCGCCAGTTCTACCGCGGCGTCCCGAACGAGCTTGAAGAATCCGCGTATATAGACGGCTCCGGTATATTCTCAACGTTTATAAGGATCATACTGCCGCTGTCCATACCGATGATGATCACGGTGTTCCTGTTCGCCTTCTCATGGCAGTGGACCGATACGTTCTATACGTCGCTGTTCTGGACGAGATCGTCCGTGGTGCTGATGAAGAACGTTATCGCGATACCCGAGTCGCTGAACATAACGTACGCCGGCTCGAACATGTATAACGCCGCTATCAGAAACACGTGCGGACTTATGATAATAGCTCCGCTCGTAATAATCTACCTGTTCTGCCAGAGATACCTTATCCAGGGCATCGAGCGTTCCGGTATGACCGCGGACTGATACCGCAAACAACAACAAAACGCGCCGCAAGGCGCGTTTTGTTGTTTTTTATTTCATGTATTCTTTGATAAGAGTTGCGTTCGTTATGCTGTAATCGTTAAGGTTTGCGCGTCCGTTGTAACGCTATTTGCTGCGTGTCAGCGGATCTTGACCGTCCTGAACAGCCATTCGGTTACGAGCGTTCCGCCGACTATCTTAACCGCGCCGTTTTCCTCTTTGAACTGCACGGTGTAGGATCTTGTCCCGTCGACGTCGTTAATGTAAACGCCGTTTGTTTCAAAATCTATGTGATCAAAGCTCGGGGTATTCAGGTCGTTCGAAGTGAAGAAATAATACGGATCGATCGTGAGCACCAGATCGTCGCTTGTCGATAAGAAACTTCTGCTTTCCTTTACAAATTCGTCCGATATGCTCTTTGTCGTAAGAGAAGTGAAATATTCCTTCCACTTGTCAACGGTCTTTATCCCCTCGCGCTGCTCATATACGACTGGGTCATACTCACCGTCAAGCTCATCCTCCGTATAATAATTCAGTAAAGCCGTATAGATCTTATCGCCCGGCTCGTACGTCAGGTTTCTGCCTTCTTCATTATATCTGATATACGTTTTTGAGCACGGATCGTCTATCGCCATGCCGTATTTGACCGACAGAGCCATTCTGATAAATTCCTCGACCGTGCGCTGCGCCTTCTGCTCAAACGTCTTTGCGGAATCCGAAAAGTCGTTGAAGCCGAATTTCTTCAAAAGCTTGCAGGACGGCGCGTATTTCGACTTGACCTCGTCCTCCGTCATATATCTCGCGTATTTGCAGAGTGCGCCGTAATAGTATTCATGTATCCATTTATCGCATTCTTCGTCGGCTCCGGTGAGATATTTGAGATTGTCTTTCTTGAAATTGTCAAAGGTCGGCATATACTTCGTCGTCCACGGCACGGCGTGCTCCTCGTCGTTCCACGTGCTGACAAGGAATGTGGAAATATATACGAACATCAGCTTTTTGCGCAAAGGATCCGTTTCGGTATCGTACAGATCGAGGAAATATCCGAACGTGAAATTGTCCGCGGGCTCCTCATCGAGATAATAACCGCCGTCGTCGTAAATATCGTCCGCGTGCTCGTCGCCGCAGAGGTATCTGAAACGCTGATAGTTGAGCCCGAAATGCGTTATCTCGTAAACCGCGCGCTCAACGCGCCCCTGTGTATCGAGTTTGTCCCAGTCTTCAAACACCGGCTCCGCATCTTTTTTGACTTCGACGTCAAACGGGTATATCCACTCAAATCTTTCATACGTATTGTCGATATATCGCCCGTTGATTATAAACGATACGGCAAAGCGGTAAATCCCGTCCCCCGCGCTTTTAAGAAACGCGTTTATATCGCCGAGGGCAACGTTGTATTCTTCACCGTTGATATAATATACGGCACGGATACCGCTTATGTCGAGCGGTCCGTCGAATCTGTCGTCGTAGTCGATGAAAATACCGCTTTCATTGAATCTGATGAGCGGAACGTTCTCGGCGTTCCCGATGCCGACCGCATCGCACGACAGCCACGTTCTTTCATCGTCGTCGTACATCTCCGAAAAGCCGGGATATGAGTCCGGATAGATCGTGATATCGCCGCTTTTCACGCTGAGATATACGGGAGACGAACCGTTTTTATCATCGAATGAGACCGTTTCCTGCCCGTTATTAACTTCAACGTCGATCAGGTACTGATAACACGTTTTTTCATATTTGCCGTCGATCAGACGACCGGTCAGCGTGTACGAGATTGTGAAGCGGTATATGCCGTCGTCGGCGGTGCTCAGATATGCGTTGAGTTCGTCGACGGAAGCAGACACGAGCGCGTCGCTGCCGTACAGACTCACGCTTACGCTCGCGCGGCCTTCGCGGTCTTCATAGTTGATGCCGACTCTGTTTCCGTGAAGCAGCGGGACGTTGTCTGTCGTGCCGAAGCCGTCTCCGGATAGCCACTCTCCCGATTTGTCGTCATACTGCTCCGTCCACATCAGATACACGCCTGGATATACCGTCACACCGCCGCAAGTCACGCTCAGATGCCCCGGCGGCGCGCATTCATCGCCCGGATCCGTCGCGTCCGGATCGGTTTCCGTGTCCGTGATAATGAACGATCCCTCGCCCGTTCCGTCGGGGTCCGTCTGCTCGCCGACGTCCGTGACGTCGGGCGTGTCTGTGAACAGGGAAGCGACGGCTTCTCTCACCGGCTTGATCGCGATCAGCGCGCCGAGAACTGTAACGACCGCCGCGGCGACTGCCAACCCCTTGTAAAGCGGAGTCGACTTTATCTTATCAAACAGCGACGGTTTATCTTCAAACAGCTTTTTTATCGCCGCCGTATGCTTTTCGGAGCTTACCCATTCGTAATCGGGCATGGTCGAGAAAAACTCTCTTTCGCTCGCTTCGAGCACAACGTCTCTCAATGTGAATTTATAACTCATATCCCGCCTCCGTCAACGCGTCCGCGAGCATCTTTCTCGCTCTGCTTATCTGCACCTTGACCGTTTTATGATCTCTGCCGAGTATCTTTGCCGCTTCTTTTGCCGAATAGCCCATTACGACGGTCATGTAAAGCGGCGCGCGGTATCTGTCGTCCATCGCCGACATGATCTTCACCGCGTACTCGTATACCTCGCGTTTCTCCGTCAGAAATTCGACGTCGCAGCCGTCGGCTAAACCGGTCATCTCGTCGACCGGTTCGCTGTCTTTGCGCTTGCGCAGTATGTTTATCGCCTCGTTTTTCACAACGGTGAGCAGATATCCGCGCATTGCCTCCTCGTCGTCGATATTTATCCGTCCGATGTTTTTCACGACGGATACGAATGCGTTCTGAACGGCGTCTTCCGCATCGCTTGCGTTTCCCGTCACGGCTTTTGCCGCGGCAAACAGTCTTCTGCTGTGTTTTTCGTATAGCTTCGAAATGCGCTGTTTGTCGTCGATGCTCATCGTGTCGGGCAAAAATAAAAGCATGTCGCAGACCTCCTTAATAGACTTCATAATATAAAACGGTTCGGGCGGGGAAAAGGTAACAGGAATAATTGTAAATAAATTGTAAATGAGGCTTTCTGCCGTTTAAAACACCGGCTGAAACAGGGCGACCCCGTTTCAGCCGGTATCTTCGGCAAAAGGCGCGCCGGCAGATCAGCTGTGTCTTTCGATCTGATGGTTGATATCGGAGACGAGCTGATCGACCGCCTGCGACGGCTTCGCCTGGTATACGAGCACGTCGCCGCTTTTCAGCTGCAGCGTGAAGTTCTGATATGCGACCTTCACTTTGCCGTAGTCCGTTTCGCCGTCGGGCGCCGACGCGCATTTTATGTCGGCGTACGGTATCTCGCGGCTTTTGTCTGATGTTTCATCGCATATCAGCGAGATTTGTCGGCTTGCGACGACGAGCGTCTCCGCCGTGAAGCAGACGCGGTTTTTAACGTAAACGTCGGTCCTGTATCGTCCTGATCTGTCGCGGCGGAGCATCGAACCCTCATAGTATTTATAGCCCTCGAATTCCGCCGGA
>JAFZRM010000127.1 GCA_017619885.1 Clostridia bacterium
GCGCCGCTTCTTCCACAGCGGGAGTCGGCGGCGAATCGAGTAGGTCACAAAGCTTTTTGTGGAAAACACAAAAGGCGTCCGGCGGAACCGTTTTCGGTTCGTAGCCGAGCGCCCGTTTCAGAATATATTCTCCTTGCCCAAGTCCGCATTTTGCGGCGATGCTTTTTATCTTCCGCTTTTGCGCATCGGTGCAGGGGAAATATATTCCGGTTGCTGTTTTGTTTCTTTTTTCTTTAACCAATAGTATTCCTCCTTTACTTGGATTTTGACAGCAAAAAAACCGGTGAGTTCTTACACTCATCGGCTTGCTTGCTGTATTGGGATTGTTGTTTGGCTGTTTTATCTTGCTTCGTTCCTGCTTTTTCGGTCTGCTGCTTCAATCTGTTTCTGCCAGGTCTTCGCGGTCTGCTCTTTCAAAAAGGCGATCATCGGATCAAGTTCCTGACGCTCGTCCCACGCTTCAAGTGCGGAGTAATAATCCTTCCGGTCTTCCTCGTGGATGATCACAGGCGGATGGTAATGCAGCAACAGAATATAGTTCATCACCAAGCGCCCGGTCCTGCCATTGCCGTCGGCGAACGGATGGATGTTCTCGAACTTCACGTGGAAGTAAGCGGCGGCTGTCAAAACCTTTTCGTCAGGAATATTATTCAGTTCGTCTAAAAGCTCGGCAAGCTCTTCCGGCGCATCCTCCGGCGAAGCGCCGATTTCGTTCCTGCCGGTAACGTAATCGTGCCGCTTGTATTCTCCCGGGCGTTCGCCGAGCTGCCACCTGCGGGTGTCATAGGTGTTCTGCGTGAGCTTGTACTGAAACTCTTTTATAAGCGCTTCGTCAACAGCTCTTTTTTCATTGAATGCAGTAAGCAGTAATTCATTTGCTGCCTTGGCGTTGCGTATCTCGAAAAGTGTGCGCAGATCGCCGGTATATGAGGTAACGCCGTCATGATCGAATATCTCACGTGTATCGTTATAAGTTATTCTGTCGTTTTCGATCTTTCCGGAATGATAGGCAAATGCTATGCTGTGTCCGTTCAGCGCTTCGGCAAGCTCGGCGTCATTTGTTATATTTCTGCGTTTCCACAGTGCAACGGCTTTTTCGTAATTGTTCATAGTGTCCTCCTTATCTTGTTTATCATAGTATATCATACTTTTTTGCAAAAAGGGAAACTTTTTGCAAAAAAATCCAAAAAAGGTTACTTCTTGTAATAATCTCTTGCTTCATTTGCCAGTCTTTCAAACCGCTCCTGATACTCGGGAGATACGGAAAGACCGCTGAAGCTCTCGTTGTTGGAATAGTAATATCTGCTGACCGCCTCCGTGATGCCCTGCATATCCAGTATCGACTCGTTTGCAAGCGCGTCGGAAAGCGTTCTGTTGAAGTCTGTAAATCTCAGTCCGTTCTTTTCCTTAATACAATATTGGCTGACCTTGTTTCCGAGCAGTACAACTCCGTTGAAGTCCGATACTTTATCGTCACCGTACACCCAAACGATATATTCGTCGCTCCTGCCGCCGAAGCTGCCCTGACACATCAGCGCTTCATCCAAAGCGAAAACGACATTTTCGCCGAGCCGTTCACGCACTGCCTTTAACCATGAAAGCGCGCCGACGTAATCGCTTCTCTTCGGAAGCTCCTTCTTGCGCGGATCGTACTTCGGAAGCGACGCCGTCTTTCTGTTTACAAGGTCCTCGCGTATGCGTTCTTCCAAAAGCGATAAAATATATTCCGGCGGCTTACGAAGTCCGGTTTCCCAGTTCTGCACGGTGCGGAAAGGAATGTTGTATCTTGCCGCGAACTCGCTTTGCGTATCGCCGAGCCGCGTTCTCATTTCACGAATGTCCATAAAACCACCTCGCTCATATAATACACCCAATGAGTGTATTTGTCAAGAGCTGTCAGCAATATTATTTGCAAATTATTTGTGACAAGGGGTTTCAGGGGACGGGACGTCACCTGAGTGCGAGACGACCGTGCGGCTCGCGGCGGGGAAAATATATATTTTTTCCCTGCTTGCTACGGTGTGCGACACACCCCGTAAGGGCTATCTCCATTGTTCCTGTGTGGCGCATACCACGACAACGGCGGGGCCGCAGGATAGTTGGGATCTCCCGATAGGGTGCATCGCATATGGCGAGCCACTTTGGCTCAATTTTTGTCTCTGCCTTTGAGATTTGAGCCAAAATCACGGTATTTGGCTCAATCGAACATGGCGAGCGCGGAAAGAATACCGGCGTCATTTTCTGCTTTTTCCTCCTCGGTGAGCTCCGTACGAAAAGGTGGGGCTTCTTTTGCCGGAGCGTTTACGAATGATACGGACTGTAATTCTTCACGGAACATAGCGCGGATGTCGGCGAGCGAGATATCTGTCCCGCTTTGCTGACGCCGTATCGCTTCGATCACGGCGTCAACGATAAATCGGTTTCGCGTCCCGCTGCTTTGCTCGGAAAGCTTTGCAAGATATTCCGCCGCCTCTTTTTCACGCTCTTTTCTTAAATCGAACCGGACGTTGATACGGTAGTTGTTTTTCATATACCTACGCCCGTTCCGAGCTGAAGTTCTGCCATGTGTTCGTAGCCCTTGGCGGCGGCGCAGATGTCGTCAACGAAGAATACGCGGCTTTTATCATAACCGTAAAAGTTCTTCACGAGGCACCCGCCGCCTCCGGTAACGTAGAGCGTCGTGCTCTTATCGTCGTATCCGTGATCACGCAAGCGTCGAAAGATGTCGTTCACATATTCCGTCGCGGTCGCTCTGATGATCTTCAGGTCTTCGTCCGCAAGATTCGCCGTTCCGTTTATGAGCACTTCTTCAATGATGGCATCGTCGATCTCGCGCCGGGTCTGGCGCATAAACTGCTCCCTTACGGCGAGGGTACACTGATGCGTACCGAACTTTTCGGTGAACATACGACCCTGCTGAGGCGC
>JAFZRM010000014.1 GCA_017619885.1 Clostridia bacterium
CACGGAGAGGGGGGCGGGGAGTCCCCAAAGGCGCCGAGGGACGAGGCGCACAGTTCGTCCCGAAGGGACACCCCGGCTCCCGGCTTCATCACGTGAAAAAGGGAGGGCCTTCCCCTCCCTTGTTATTGACCGATTCTATTTCAGCGGCTCGAAATCCGCGGCGCCGTGCTTGCACAGCGGGCAGACGAAATCCTCGGGCAGCTCGTCGCCCTCGTATACGTATCCGCAGACCTTGCAAACGAATCCCTTCTTCCCCGCCGTTTCGGGTTTCGGTTTCACGTTGTTCTGATAATACGTATACGTCATAGTCTCGGCGTCGGAGATGACTCTCGCCTCGGTGACGGTGCAGATGAACATGCCGTGCGTATCGAGGTCAACGTACTGCTCGACCTTCAGCGACATGAATGCGTTAATGTACTGCGACAAGAACACGAGTCCGTTATCGGAGCGGTGCACCTGCTGTCCCTCGAATTTATCGACGTTCCTTCCGGAGCGGAAGCCGTAGCATTCGAACACCGAGAACGGCGCCTCCGTCGACAGGCAGTTGACGTTC
Organism: Clostridia bacterium; assembly: GCA_017619885.1. Lineage (GTDB taxonomy): Bacteria > Bacillota > Clostridia > Oscillospirales > CAG-272 > UBA1248. The sequence continues at coordinate 554 of JAFZRM010000014.1, forward strand.
ATGACGCCGGTCTGCTGTATGACGTGATGCGAGTAATTCTGCTTGTTTATCGTGACCGCTATGCGGTTCGGCGTATTCGTCACCTGCGATACCGTATTGACGATGAGACCGTTGTCCTTCTTGCCGTCGCTGCTCGTGACGACGTACAGACCGTAGCCGATCTTGAACAGCGCGGTAAGATCCTGCTTCGTCGCCGGCTTATCGCTCATCGCGACGTATTCGCGGCAGAGCTCGTCGGACAGCGCTTCGATCTGCGCTTTGTTCTCGTCGTTCATCGCCGATCTGATCTTCACGACGGGCTCGACGAATTTCAGATTCTGAGAACCCTCGAACATCTTCATCATAGTCTTTGCCGCGAGCGGAGCCCACGAGCCGTTCTCGATCAGGCCGATCGTGCGGTTCTTATATCCGCGCTCCGTCAGATGCTGTATGAATTCGCGCATGAACGGGAAGATATCGGCGTTGTACGTCGTCGTCGCAAGGACGATCTTTCCGTATCTGAACGCGTCCTCGACCGCCTCCGCCATATCCTCGCGCGCGAGGTCGGCGACCGCGACCTTCGGGCAGCCCTTCTCCCTCAGCTTGTCCGCGAGCAGCTGCACAGCTTTCTTCGTATTGCCGTAAACGGACGTGTACGCGATGAAAATGCCTTCCGTCTCAGGCTGATACGTCGACCAGAGACCGTACAGTCTCAGCACTTCGGGGATCGTATCGGTGAGCACGGGGCCGTGCAGCGGGCAGATGCGCGCGATATCGAGCGCCGCGGCTTTTTTGAGCACCGCCTGCACCTGCGCGCCGTATTTCCCGACTATTCCGAAATAATACCTTCTCGCCTCGCAGGCCCAGTCCTCCTCGACGTCGAGCGCGCCGAACTTGCCGAACGCGTCGGCCGAGAACAGCGTCTTCGTCTCCGCGTCGTACGTCATTATTACCTCTGGCCAGTGGACCATCGGCGCCGTAATGAACGTGAGCTTATGCGCGCCGAGATCGAGCACGGAGCCTTCCGCGGCCTCGATCCGTCTGTCCGCGAAATCGACGCCGAAGAAGTTCTTCATCATCGGGAAGGACTTTGTTCCCGAGACTACGACCGCCTGCGGATACGCGTTCATGAACTGGACGATATTCGCGGAATGGTCCGGCTCCATGTGCTGTACTATCAGATAATCGGGCTTTCTGCCGCCGAGCGCGGCTTCGATATTGTCGAGCCATTCGTGGCCGAATTTCACGTCGACGGTGTCTATCACCGCGATCTTTTCGTCAACGATCGCGTACGAATTGTACGCCATGCCGTTCGGCACGTCGTACTGCCCTTCAAAAAGATCGAGCTTGTGGTCGTTGACGCCCACGTAAAAGAGGTTTTCCGTAATCTTCATTATCATATCTCCAGCATTTTCAATATTTCGTCTTCTCTTACAAGTCCGTTCGACTGTCTGACGGGCTGACCGTTTCTGAACACTATCAGAGTCGGGATATACATAATTTCAAATCTGCGCGCAAGATCGGGCTCCTCGTCCACGTTCACCTTGCACACCTTCACCTTGTCGCCGTACTTGTCCGCCACAGCCGCGACCGTCGGCGCGAGCATGCGGCAGGGACCGCACCACGGCGCCCAGAAATCGACGAGCACCGGCAGATCGGATCCTTTTATGATCCCGTCAAAATTCCCGGCGTTAAGTTCAATCTCAGCCATAGATTACCTCCGGTATCTTTTTTCTTCCATTATAGATGATAAGTTGAAACAAAGCAATAACCAAATAAGACGGTTCTGAAAATTCATGTGCGCGCATCAGGTCGTTTCCTGCTGAAATTTACACATTGTTCTTATTTTGAAATTTCCATCGTCTTGTTTATAGTGTATAATATAGCAAAGTTTTTGGCGTGCTCACTCGTTTCAGCCGGAAAGGAAGAACATGAACGAAAGAGAAAAGAATCAGGAATACACCATATCGGTCGTCCAGATCCTGAAGATCCTTAAAAAATACCTCATACCGATACTGATCATCACGATCGTGGCCGGCGCTGCCGCATACGTTATCAGCGCCAAGTTCATCAAGCCCAAATACAAGGCGGAGGCGATGATCTACGTTTCCGCGAAAGACTACATGCAAAGCGGTCAGGTGACCACGAGCGACCTGAGCATCGCCAAGCAGCTCGTAAACACCTACTCGATCATACTCAAGACCGACAACGTGCTGAACGAAGTCTGCGAGAGCCTCGGCAACCAGATCACGGCGGCAAAGATAAGAGCCAATCTGAGCGCCTCCTCCGTGAACAACACCGAAGTCTTCACGGTCAGCTACGTCGACACGAATCCCGAACGCGCGGCCGCCGTCGTCGACGCGATAGCGGACATCGCTCCGGAAAAGATAATCGAGGTCGTCAAGGCCGGCGACGCGTCCGTGATCTCGCGCCCGAAGGTACCGACCACCCCGATCTCCCCGAACAAGACGAGAAACGCCGCGATCGCAGCGCTCGCCGCGCTTGCGCTGTCCGCCGCGGTATTCATACTCATTTCCCTGCTCGACACGAGGATCCGCACGACCGAAGACCTTACGGAATCGTTCGACTATCCCGTTCTCGGCTCCATACCCACGATAACCGCCGACATAACCGCGGCGGAGATAGCGGAGGATGAAGATGATGACTAAGAACGTAACTAAAAAAACGAAGGTCGCCAACCTCAAGGAATACAAGATACTGAACGAACACACCTCCTTCTCCGTAAGAGAGGCGTACAGCACCGTAAGGACGAACCTGCTCTTCGCCGAGCGCTCCGACAAGTGCGCCGTGTTCGCGATCTGCGGTGCGAGCGAGAACGCCGGCAAGTCGCTGACCTGCATAAATCTGGCTATATCGTTTGCCAAGATCGGCAAGAACGTGCTGATAATTGACTCCGACATGCGCCACCCCTCCGTCAACAAGGCGCTGCGCATCAAAAAGAACACCGGTCTGTCCGACGTTCTGGCAAAGCTGACGAAGGATATTCCCATTATAGCGACGGACGTCAAAAACCTTTGCATCCTTCCCGCGGGAAGCATCCCGCCCAACCCCGCGGAGCTGCTTTACTCGAGCCGTTTTGAAAGAGTACTCGAGGCGTGCTCCGAGCGATTTGACTATATCTTCATCGACACGCCGCCTCTTAACCTCGTCTCCGACGCCGCGCTGCTCGCGGAAAAGGTCGACGGATACGTGTTCGTAGTACGCGCCGGCTTCGACAACAGACGCGACCTGGCCAACGCCGTGGAGACGCTGACGAAGGTCAACGGCAAGATCGCCGGATTCATCTTGAACGACGTCAATGAAAAGACGGCGGGCTACAAGGGCTACGGCAATTACGGCAAGTACGGTAAGTACGGTAAATACGGAAGATACGGAAAGTACGGCTACGGAAGCAAGTACACCAACAAATACGACAGCGTCGAGATGGCGGACAAGAAATTCACCATGCGTGAAAAGAGCCCCGCGCCGAGACAGGATACGACGCAGAACAAAGACGAATAAAAGTAATCAGGCGACCAGATTCCGGTCGCCGTTCTTTTTTCACCATTCAAATAGCGTAAGCTGACCGTCTTCGCGCAGACCTTCAAAATCCCTCTGCCGCAGGACTTCATATACCGCGACGGCGACGGAATTCGAGAGGTTGAGCGAACGCAGCGTATCGCGCATCGGTATGCGGACGGAGCTGTCCGGATTTGCGTATAAAAGCTCCTCCGGCAGGCCTTTTGTTTCCTTTCCGAATACGATGAAAACGCGTTTCGGGTATTGCACGTCGGTGTATTTCCGCTTTGCCTTCGTCGTGAAAAAGAACATCGGCTCGCCGGCGTTTTTTTGTAAGAAATCGCCGAGGCTGTCGTAATACGTGATATCGAGCTTGTCCCAGTAATCGAGCCCGGCGCGCTTCAATTTTCTGTCGTCAATCTCGAAGCCGAGCGGCTTAACGAGATGAAGCGACGCGCCGACGGCGGCGCAGGTGCGCGCGACGTTTCCGGTGTTCTGCGGGATCTCGGGTTCTACGAGAACGATATTTATATCCATAATTATGTATCCTTATGAAAATTTACAAAATACGGTTTTATTCGCACCGTGCATTCTGTATAATAGCATAGAATAGAATAGTATTAAATCATCTTTTTTTTAATAATCTGCACCGGAGAAGTAAAAAATGAGTCTTATAACGAAGATTTTCGGAACTTACAGCGAAAGACAGGTAAAGAAAATAATCCCGCTCGTCGACAAGATCGAGGCGATGGCGGACGAATACAGGGCGAAGACCGACGCGCAGCTGCGCGAGATGACGGACGTGTTCAAAAAGCGTCTCGCCGCCGGAGAGACGACCGACGACATACTGCCGGAGGCGTTCGCGACGGTGCGCGAGGCCGCCGACCGCGTGCTCGGCAAGCGTCCTTTCCGCGTCCAGCTTATCGGCGGCGTTATACTGCATCAGGGCCGTATCGCCGAGATGAAGACCGGTGAAGGAAAAACGCTCGCCGCGACGCTGCCGGCGTATCTGAACGCTCTGACCGGCAAGGGCGTGCACATAGTAACCGTGAACGACTACCTCGCCACGCGCGACAGCGAGGAGATGGGCAGGATCTACAACTTCCTCGGCCTCTCCTGCGGGCTGATCGTATCGAACGAGCGCGACAGCAACGTGAAGCGTCAGGCGTACGCCGCGGACATCACGTACGGCACGAACAACGAATTCGGCTTCGACTATCTGCGCGACAACATGGTCACGTACAAGGAAAGGCTCGTCCAGCGCGGGCACGCTTACGCGATAGTCGACGAGGTCGACTCGATACTCATTGACGAGGCGAGGACGCCGCTCATCATTTCCGGCCCCGGCGATAAGGCGACGGACATGTACGACCGCGCGGAGGCGTTCGTCAAAACGCTGCGCAAATACGTTATGAAGGAGATCGACTCGAAGGAGGATATGGACTCGTCCGAGATCTCCGAGGAATACGATTACATCGTCGACGAAAAGGCGAAGACGTCCGTTATGACGAAGCGCGGCATCGAGCGCGCGGAGCGGTATTTCAATCTTGAAAACTACGGCGCGCCGGAAAACGCCGAGGTCGCGCATCACATAAACCAGGCGATAAAGGCGCACGGCAACTTTCATCTCGACGAGGACTACGTCGTAAAGGACGGACAGGTCATAATCGTCGATTCGTTCACCGGCCGTCTGATGTTCGGGCGCCGCTACAACGAAGGCCTGCATCAGGCGATCGAGGCGAAGGAGGGCGTCAAGATCGAGAAGGAGTCGAAGACTCTCGCCACGATCACGTTCCAGAACTATTTCCGTCTGTACGGCAAGCTCGCCGGCATGACCGGTACGGCGCTCACCGAGGACGAGGAGTTCCGCGAGATCTACAATCTCGACGTCGTCGAGATACCGACGAACAAGCCGATGATCAGGGTGGACCGCGAGGACGTCGTCTTCAAGACAGCCGCGTCGAAGATCGACGCGATCATGGAACAGATAAAAGAGTGCCACGCGAAGGATCAGCCGGTCCTCGTCGGCACGATAACGATCGACAAATCGGAGATGCTTTCCAAGAGGCTGAAGCAGGAGGGCATCAAGCACGTGGTACTGAACGCGAAATACCACGAAAAGGAAGCCGAGATCGTGGCGCAGGCGGGCTGTCCCGGCGCCGTCACGATATCGACGAACATGGCGGGCCGCGGTACCGACATCATGCTCGGCGGCAACCCCGAATGGCTCGCAAAGGCGGAGATGCGCCGCATGGGCTACGAGGAAACCGTCATCGCGCAGGCGACCGGCACGTCGCAGTCCGCCGACGAGGACGTGATAAACGCCCGCGCCGTGTTCCACGAGCTTTACAGGAAACACCGTGAGGAGATAATCCCCGCCTACGAAAAAGTCAAGGCGGCGGGCGGTCTGTTCATACTCGGTACGGAACGCCACGAGAGCAGACGTATAGACAACCAGCTGCGCGGACGCGCCGGACGTCAGGGCGACCCCGGCGAATCGAGGTTCTATATCTCGTTCGAGGACGACCTCATGCGTCTGTTCGGCTCGGAGGACAGGATGAAACACGCCGTGGCGCTGACGCCCGACGGCGTGCCGATAGAGGCGAAGATACTGACGAGTGTCATAGAGAACGCGCAGAAGCGGCTTGAAAGCGTCAACTTCGAGCGACGCAAGAACGTCCTCATGTACGACGACGTCATGAACCAGCAGAGGAAGCAGATCTACGATCAGCGCAACGAGATCCTCAACGACGGAAATATGCGCGAGAAGATCATGGATATGATCGAGCAGACGGTGGAGGACGCAGCCGCGCGCTGCACCGCGTCCGACGATCATACCGAATGGGGCTTCGACGAGCTTCACAGCAAGTACCGCGGCATAATCCTGTCGGACAACGATTTCAGATTCACGCCCGAGGAGCTTGAAAAAGTCACCCGCGAGCAGATCTCAGACGAGATGAAGAAGCGCGCGATGGACCGCTACGCGGAGC
>JAFZRM010000128.1 GCA_017619885.1 Clostridia bacterium
CTTGAAAGAAGCTATAAAACACTTGATTTCTACAAAGAAATGATAAGATCAGACTGATATGAACGATAACGAAAGATTCAGCAAAGCCGCCGTAACGCTGCAGTTTCAGAGCATCCTGACGATGCTTTCGGAATGTGCGACGACGGACGGTGCAAAACAGCTCTGCATGCAGACCGAGCCGACGGACGGTCTGGCGCGGATAGAAGCGCTGCAGAACGAAACGGCGGACGCGGCGAGACTGTACGTCAACAAAGGCGAACCGTCGTTCGGATTCGTAAAAGACGTCACGCCGCTCGTCGACCGCGCGGAGAAAGGCTCGATGCTCTCGGCGCGCGAACTGCTCGACTGCGCAAACGTTTTAAGAACTGTGCGCGGCGTCAGCGAATATTATAAGACTGACCGCAAATACGAGACGTGCCTCGACGAGGTGTTCGAGCGTCTTTTGCCGGACAGGGATCTCGAAAGGCGCATCACCTCGGCTATAATAAGCGAGGAAATGATCGCCGACGACGCGAGCCCCGCACTGTCGGAGATAAGGCGCAAGATCAGAAACGCCAACAACAAGATAAGAGAAACGCTGCAGAAATTCATCACGGGCGACGCGTACTCCAAATATCTGCAGGAAAATATAATAACCCTGCGGAACGGCAGATACGTCATCCCGGTCAAAGCGGAGTACAGGAACGAGGTCAAAGGGCTCGTGCACGACACGTCTTCGTCCGGCGCCACGCTGTTCATAGAACCAGTCGCCGCCGTCGACGCGAACAACGAGCTCAAAGTGCTCGAGCGCGCGGAACAGACTGAGATAGAAAAGATCCTGTACGACTTTTCATCGCAGATCGCGGAGCGCGCGGAGCAGATTAAACTCGATTATATGAACCTGATCTGTCTGTCGTACGCGTTCGCGCGCGGCAAGCTCGCGATCAGGATGGACGCGGTAAAGCCGGTATACACGGAAAAGCGTCAGATCGTGCTCAAAAGAGCGCGCCACCCGCTGCTCGACCGCGCGAAGGTCGTGCCGATCGACGTCACGCTCGGCGGCGATTTCGACACACTCGTTATAACCGGACCGAACACCGGCGGCAAAACGGTATCGGAAAAGACCGTCGGTCTGCTCGTCATGATGGCGCAGGCGGGTCTGCATATTCCGTGCGCCGAGGGCAGCAGTCTCTGCGTGTTCGACGGCATCATGGCGGATATAGGCGACGAGCAGTCGATCGAACAGTCTCTGTCGACGTTCTCGTCACATATGGTGAATATAGTCGATATGCTCGGCTCGATAACCGATAAGACGCTCGTCATATTCGACGAGCTCGGCGCCGGCACCGACCCGGTCGAGGGCGCGGCGCTCGCCGTCTCGATACTCGAGGAGGTCCGCGAGCTCGGCGCGCTGTGCATGGCTACAACGCACTACGCGGAGCTGAAAGCCTACGCAGTCGAGACGCCCGGCGTGACGAACGCCTCGTGCGAATTCGACATAGACACGCTGCGCCCGACTTACAGACTGATAATCGGCGCGCCCGGCAGATCGAACGCCTTCGCGATAGCGCAGCGGCTCGGACTGCCGAAGCACGTGATCGACCGCGCGCAGAGCTCGGTACATTCCGACAGCAAGCGGTTCGAGAACGTGATCTCGAAGCTCGAGGAGCAGAGAAACGCGATGACCGCGGCGCGCGAGGAGGCGGAGAATGCGAAGCTGCGCGCAGAAGAGTACGCGCAGGCTCAGAGAGCCGCCGCGGACGAAGCGCTCGAAAAAGCCGAAAAAGAACTGCAGAAGGCGAAGGAGCAGTCGAGGCGTACGGTCGAATCCGCCCGTGCCTCCGCCGAATTCATATACGCGGAGCTCGACCGCGCGAACAAAAAGAAGAGCAAAGAGGAACGCGCCGCGGCGCTCGCCGCGTCGAGGCAGGGGATACGCGAAAAGCTCGACGAATACGACAGCACCGCGTCGGAAGAAGTCGACGACGGATACGTGCTCCCGCGCATGCCGCAGATAGGCGAGACCGTTTATATAAAGAAACTCAAAACGAACGCCGTGGTGCGCTCGGCGCCGGATAAGAACGGCGCGGTCGCGGTCGAATCCGGGATGCTGAAAATGAAAGTCGCGCTGTCTGATATCAGGATCGGCGACGAATACACGAAGCGCAAAACGGATGCAAAAAAAGAAAAGCCCGCGGTAAAGGAAAGCGCGCCGCGCACGATCAGCTCCGAGATAGATCTCCGCGGCATGAACGGCGAGGAAGCGTGGGTGGTCGTCGACAGATATATCGACGACGCGATCGTCTGCCGCCTCGGTCAGGTAAGTCTGATCCACGGCAAGGGAACGGGTAAGCTGAGAGAGCTGTTGCGCGCGCAGTTGAAAAAAGACCCGCGCGTCGCCGGCTTCCGTGACGGCGCCTGGGGCGAGGGAGACAACGGCGTCACCGTCGTAAAGCTCAAATAAAGACCGAAATTTGACAAAAATTTCATCATAAGACTTTATTTATACTATTTTCTTTGGTATAATCACGAATAAAAGATGGCTTCAGGAAAGGAATTGATCATATGGCTGTAGGAAGATTTTACGATGACATCGACACGATCATAAACAATATGATCGAATATCTCGGCGTCGAGGAGGAGGACGACTATTTTGACGACCTGTTCGACGACGACGCTATCGAAGAGGAGGATGACGATCTGATAGACGACGAAGTCTGCACGATGGACGACGTCAACAAATGCAGCGCGATCCTCGAACGTTATATCGACGACCTTGTCGCGATATCAAAGAAACCCGACGACGCGAAGATCATGAAAGCGGTGGAGAACACCGTAAAGCGTCTAAACAAGCTCAACGAGGCGTGCGAATGCGAACTCATCGAAAGCACGACGAGCGACGACATCTGCGATTTCATACACAACGCCGCCGTTGAAGCGGGACTGTCCGAAATACCGGAGAACGTCTGCGACGAGTGGAGAGAATTCTGATCAGAAAATAAAACGGAGGATAAATAAAATGGCTGAACTCAAAATGCTTGCCATCGACCTCGGCGCTTCGAGCGGCAGAGGCATCATAGGCAAATTTGACGGTGAGCGTCTGACGCTTGAAGAAAATCACCGTTTCGCAAGCGAACCCGTTACCATCGCCGGCTCCTTCAACTGGGACATCATGAGGATATTCCACGAGATCAAACAGGCGATAAACAAATGCGCCCTGTCCGCCGATAAGGACATAAAGAGCATAGGCATCGACACCTGGGGCGTCGACTACGGTCTGCTCGACAGAAAAGGCAAGCTGCTTACCAACCCCGTGCATTACAGGGACGGCAGGACTCTGAACATCCAGCCGGAAGCCTTCAGGACGGTCCCCGCGGATAAGCTCTACGGAACGACCGGTATCCAGTTCATGGATTTCAACACCGTTTTCCAGCTCGTCGCTGAGCTGCGCGACAATCCCGAGCTCTGCGCGGCGGCCGATAAACTGCTTTTCATCCCGGATCTGCTCAACTATTTCCTGACCGGCGAAAAGCACACCGAATATTCGATAGCTTCCACCGGCGCTCTGCTCGACGCTAAAGCGAGAAACTGGGCGTGGGATATAATCGACGCGTTCGGCATCCCGAGAAGATGGTTCTCCGATATAGTGATGCCCGGCAGCACCGTCGGACCGCTGCTCCCGTCGCTTCGCGACGAGCTCGGCGATATCAGGGCGAACGTCGTCAACGTCGCCGCGCACGACACCGCGTCCGCGGTCGTCGCCGTGCCCGCGAAGGGCGATGATTTCGTCTACATCTCGTCCGGTACCTGGTCGCTCATGGGCACCGAGATACCCGAGCCGATCATCACGGATTCCTCGTTCGAATACAACTTCACAAACGAAGGCGGATACGCCGGCAGCATAAGGTTCTTAAA
>JAFZRM010000015.1 GCA_017619885.1 Clostridia bacterium
ACCTCGGCGCGTCAGGGGGTTCCCCCTCCCCCCTATCCACCCCCTAACCCCCGCCATCCCCCCAATGTTGATTGGGGCTTTTGACGGCGGGTCGTCGAGGGCGCCGACCCCTACAGGTTGTCGCGCGCCCCCTCAGATCTCTGATCTGTGGGAGCCGGGGTTCCCCGCCGCGAACAGCGGTGGGGGTTTCCGGGAGGGGAACAGGGGGTTTGGGGGTCATTGAGGGGTGGGAGACCCCCAAATTCGTCGCGAAGCGACTCCTTAACTCGCCGCAGGCGAATTTCACTTGCCCGCAGGGCAAATTTCACTTGACGACAGTCAAATTTCACGTTCCGCCTGCGGCGGAACATTTCACTCCGCGTAAGCGGATATTCGGCGGGTCGTCGAGAGCGCCGACCCCTACAGATCGGCAGCGCAGAATTGCCGCTCACCAGCCGAATTTTTCGTAATTCGGCTCGATCACCGTTTTATTGTAATCGTTGCCGCCGGGGAAGTTGGCGCTTTTGAGTATGCCCGGCGTGATCCCGCGCTCAAGCAGCTTCTCCACCGCGACGCTCGTGATGCTCCACATTATGTAATCCGACGCGATGCCGGACGCGGCGCCGAATTTCGCTTCGATGCCGGGCACGTCGATCATCGCCTCTGCGGCAGGCGCGCAGTTGTCTATCGTCAGCGTGGCGATCTCGTAAAGCTTTTTGCCGGACGGGTGGACTGGGTCGACCTGCACGGCGTACTCCATCGACGTGAACGCGATGACTTTGATGCCGAGCTTCACCGCCTCGTACGCCAGATCGACGACCTTTTTCGTCCTGCCGGAAACGGAACTGAGAAACAGCACGTCGCCCGGGCGAAAATTCGAATTCATCAGCGCGTATCTCGCCTCGGCGCCCTGTCTGTCGTATTCGAGATCCGAGTTGTCGCGGGCTCTTGCGCCGTTCTCCACGTTCAGCTCGTAGCTGAAATGCTTATAGAATATCGGTCCGCCTCCGCGGTAGATCGAATCCATCTCCATATGATGACAGATGCTCGACAGGAATATGCAGCCTCCGTTCGCCACGCTTTCCGCGACGATCTGACCGGCTTTTTCTATATTCTCCGTCTGCGTGTCCCTGACCTTGCGAAAAAGGTCGTCTATCGCTTCTCTGTATCTTTCAAGCAGCATTTTGGCTCCTCCGTTCATTTCTTTCTGTTGATATCGTATGCGAATTCCGGATAGTCTGCGGCGAGCTTTTCCGCGTCCTCGTCCGTAAAGCTTCCCGTCTGTATATATTTGTGTTTCGCCGGCGCGCCGAGCACCGGCTCAAGCTTCGGTATGATCACAGGTCTGTTGCCGATCTGATCAAGAAACGTCCGCGTGAACACGGGGTTGCCGCGCCACACGCTGCCTGACAGCGTAAGCGGCACGTTATCCGGTATCTCGTATCTTTTGCACAGATACGACAACTGCGCCGACAAAAGCGACGCGGACTCCTCCATTATCCCGCGCGCGACCACGTCTCCGCGCTCCGCCTCCTCTGCGACCGTCGGCGTGAACGCGGCGACCGAGGCGGTGGGCGACCGCTTATCGTCTCGGTATATAGAGAAGATCGCCTCGCGCAGTCTGTCTCTGCCCCCGGATCCGAGCTTTTCCGGGATCGCGTCGGTAAGCGACGTGCGCGGTCCTCTGCCCTCGCTGTCGCGGATCGCGGCGATGAACGCCTGTCTTCCTATCCAGTAGCCGGAGCCCTCGTCTGAGACGGCGGCGCCGTAGCCTCCCGTCGCGTAAGCATTCCCGTTCACGCGCGCGAAGACCGTCGCGCCGGTGCCGCAGAGCGCGAGGATACCGTCGCCGAATATCCCGGCGGCGGAAAGCCCCATATCGAGTTCTCCCGTGACTTTGATCTCGCCTATTTCGCATACCTTCGACAGCTCTTCCGCCGCGTACGGCTCAAACGTGCCGTAAAGCGCCTCGATCCGCATACCGCGAACGCCGAGTTTGTCGACGAGCTCCATTGCATGGGCTTTCACAAGCCCGGCGGGCGTCGTGTTCCTGCGCAGACTGCCGCAGACCGCGGCCGAGCGACGCGAAAGATCTTCGCCGTATAACACCGCGGCGACCTTCGTGCCGCCGCTGTCGAGTGAAAGATAATACTTCATTACATGTAAAATATATTTTCTTTATATTCCTCAAAAATGCGGGCGTTGTGCTCGTCGCCGCCGTCGAGGTTTGCGCTCATCAGCACCGGCGGGACGACGCCGTCGTCGATCATCCTGTTCACGGCGTCGATCACTATCGCGTTGATCAGCGCCGCGCCGACGACGGTAGACGTCGGGCCGATCTTCTCCGGCAGCCCGTCGACCTGCACCGCCGCGTCGCCCACGTCGCCTTTGTTGTCTATCACGATGTCGCAGACCTCGAATAGCCGCTTTCCTGACGGATGGCGCGAGCTCACGGCGTTCGAGTACGCGAGGTTCGTTATGCAGACCGTTTTCACGCCCTTTTCCCTCGCCGTTACCGCCATCTCGACCGGCACGGTGTTCCTGCCGGACACGGAATGGATGATCAGCAGATCCCCGCGCTGAACGTGATTTTTCTCAAGTATCGTTTTTCCGATCCCGGGCACGCGCTCGAGCGAGCTCGTCATCGTGATCGGGCGAGTATTGAGCATCATCGCCGGGAAGAATATCGGATTTATCACGGCGAGCCCGCCGGTTCGGTAGAACACCTCCTCGGCGATTATGCCCGCGTGTGAGCAGCCGAAAACGAAAACGTTATGCTTGCGCTCGATCGCGTCGGCGACCGAGAACGCCGCTTCTCTTAACACGTCGCGCTGTTCGTCATAGGCGCGCGCTGTCATCGCGGTAACGATATTTATGTAGTCTCCGCCTCTCATAGCGACCTCCGTTTCTTTATTCAATTCGTATCATATCACAAAACACGGCGAAAATCAATAGATTACGGCGCTTTTCCGCGCATAAGCACAAAAATACCTCTGCTAATTGCAGAGGTATTTCGTTGCCGTATTATCAGCCGCCCAGCTTCGCACTGTTGAGCTTGATGCCGGGGCCCATGGTGGAGGCGATGCAGACGCTCTTCAGGTACTGACCTTTTGCGGCTGCCGGTTTTGCCTTGATTATCGCGCCGATGAGGGCGTCGAAGTTTTCCATGAGTTTCTCGGGACCGAAGGAAGCTTTTCCTATCGGGCAGTGGATGATGTTGGTCTTGTCAAGACGGTATTCAATCTTACCGGCCTTGGCTTCCTTGACGGCGCGAGCGACGTCGGGAGTGACCGTTCCGGCTTTCGGGTTAGGCATAAGTCCTTTAGGACCGAGCACTTTACCGAGACGGCCGATAACGCCCATCATATCGGGAGAAGCGATGACCACGTCGAATTCGAACCAGTTTTCCTTGGTTATCTTCGTGACGTAATCCTCAGCGCCTACGTAATCGGCGCCTGCCGCCGCGGCTGCGTCAGCCTTGTCGCCCTTCGCGAAAACGAGGGTGCGGACGGTCTTGCCGGTTCCGTTCGGAAGGACGATAGCGCCTCTGACCTGCTGGTCAGCGTGACGGCTGTCGACGCCGAGACGGATGTGAGCTTCGACGGTCTCGTCGAATTTCGCCTTGGAGGTCTTTACGATAAGATCGAAGGCCTCGGGCTCGTCGTACTGCTTCGTGCGGTCAACGAGCTTTATGCTGTCTTTGTATTTCTTTCCTCTGAACATACCGTTTGCGCCTCCTTTCAGTCAACTACGGTGACGCCCATGCTGCGGGCGGTGCCGGCGACCATGCTCATTGCCGCTTCCACGGAACCGGCGTTGAGGTCGGGCATCTTGGTTTCGGCGATCTTGCGGATCTGCTCTTTGGTGATCGTGGCGACCTTGGTCTTGTTCGGGACCGCGGAGCCGGATTCGATACCGCAGGCTTTCTTTATAAGAACGGCTGCGGGCGGAGTTTTGGTGATGAAGGTGAACGTGCGGTCGGCGTAGATCGTGATGACTACGGGGATTATGAGACCGATGTCGTTCTTTGTCCTTTCGTTGAACTCTTTACAGAAGTTGGGGCTGCTGACTCCGTGAGGAGAAAGCGCGGGACCTACAGGCGGAGCGGGATTCGCTTTGCCGGCAGGCAACTGGAGCTTAACGTAAGCTACGATTTTCTTTGCCATTTTTATTACCTCCGTATGTGGTTATTGTCGGAAGACACGAAAAAGATTTATCTTCCTCCCACGACTGCACAAAACAAGCGGCAAATGCCTGTCCGTGCGTGTGCAGACTCAGTCTGCAGGGCTCACATCGGTGAAAGATCAGCCGCGTCGAGCTCGATAACCGTCTCGCGTCCGAACATGAACGCGGAGCAGGTGACCGTGCGGTCGTCCGCAGATATCTCAAGCACCTTGACCTCGGATATACCGAACATGACGCCTTCCTTGACCTTGACCGTGTCGCCGACGGCGAATCCCAGACCGGATTTCTTTTCCGTGACGG
>JAFZRM010000129.1 GCA_017619885.1 Clostridia bacterium
GAGGGGGGTGGGGAGTCCCCAAAGGCACCGAGGTACGAGGCGCACCGAACGTCGCGGAGCGACACAACAAAAAAAAGCGGACGGTCTCCCCTCGGGAAACCGTCCTTTACGCGTCAGATAAGATCCAGATCGTACGGCGTCGCCTGATACACAAAGTAGTTGAGCCAGTTTGAGAACAGCAGGTGCGCGTGTCCGCGCCAGCGGTTTTTCGGGCTCTTCGACGGGTCGTCGTCCGGGAAGTAATTGTACGGGACGTCTATCGGCAGTCCCCTCTCCTTATCCCTGAAGTACTCCTTAGCGAGCGTATCGGCGTCGTATTCGCAGTGTCCCGTTATGAAGAACCTGCTGTTCACGTCGTCGGATATCAGATACGGACCGGCTTTGTCGGACGACGCCACGATGCGCAGGCCGAACGCGGCGGAGATCTCGTCCTCGTACACCTCGGTATGGCGCGAGTGCGGCGCGAGGAACGTCTCGTCAAATCCTCTGACTATCGGATGCGACGGCAGAAGCACTCTGTGCTCGAACACGCCGAACATCTTTTTATCCATTTTATGCTTGTTCACGCCGTAGTAGTAGTACATCGCCGCCTGCGCCGCCCAGCAGATAAAGATCGTCGAGAAGACGTTCCGTTTCGCCCAGGCAAATATGCCGCACAGCTCGTCCCAGTAGTCGACCTCGTCGAAATCGAGGTTTTCGACCGGTGCGCCGGTGACGATCAGACCGTCGAATTTCTTGTTTCTGACGGCGGAAAAGTCCTCGTAAAAAGCCTCCATGTGCTCCTCCGAGGTGTTCTTGCTTATATGGTTTTCAACGCGCAGCAGCGTCAGATCTATCTGCAGCGACGAATTAGAGAGCAGACGCACGAGCTGCGTCTCCGTGGCTATCTTCGTCGGCATCAGGTTGAGCACCGCGATGCGCAGCGGACGTATATCCTGATGCAGAGCGCGCAGCTCCTGCATCACGAATATGTTCTCGCGCCGCAGTATGTCGGCGGCGGGCAGTCCGTCCGGTATTTTGATCGGCATTGTTCTGTCTCCGTAGCGTTTTTTTAAATAATAGCAGAGCCGCCGCCTCCGTTCAACCGAAATCTGTTAAAATGGCGTGAATAATAAAGATAATACCGCCGGCGTTGCCGCGTTGTTCACAAAAAATGATTGAAAAACAACGCGCGAAGTTATATAATTATATGGATATAAAATCGGGAGATATGATCATGCTGACACAACTCAGATTATTACTGCTCGAAGACGCGCCGGCCGACGAGATCGAAAGACGGCTCCCTCCGGACGAGCTGGAGGCGCTTTACGCGTGGCACGGCAAAAAAGAAGGCGCGGCGGAAGCGTTCCTTTCGCTTGACGAATACGACGAAAAGGCCTCTGCCCTGCTCTACCGTCCCGGCAGACGCGCCGCGTCGGGGAGACGGGGAAAATTCATTGTGCTCGAGGGACTCGACGGCGCCGGCAAGACGACGCATATAGAGCTTCTGCGCAAGCGGCTTCTTTCCGACGGCCGCTCCGTTTACGCCACGGCGGAGCCTACCGCGTCGGCGACGGGCGGACTCATCCGCGACGCGCTCTCGGGGCTTCATCCGCGCGCGGCGTCGGAGCTGGCGGCGCTTTTCCTGTGCGACCGCATACAGCACAACATAAATCCGAAAAACGGCATAAAAGGCTTCCTCGAAGCCGGGACTGACGTCATCTGCGACAGATATTACTACTCTTCCCTCGCCTATCAGGGCATCGACAGCGACATAGGCTGGGTGGCGCAGATGAATCTCGGCTGTCCCGACATCTGCACGCCCGACGCCTGCATCTTCCTCGATCTATCCGTCGAGAAATGCGTCGAGCGCATGGCGAAGGAAAGAGTGACCGCTGAGATATTCGAGACGGAGGAGATAATCCGCCGCGTCAAGCGCCGTTTCGCGGACACGTTCCGTATGTGCAACGACAACGAGAACATTTTCATAGTAAACGCCGACAGGGAAAAAGAAAAAGTCTCTGCCGAGATATACGACATAGTGAAGGGGATCAAATGATATGAACAAGGTACTTCTTATAGTTATGGACGGCGTCGGTTTTTCAAAGACCGGCATAGGCGACGCGGTCACCGCGGCGAACACACCCACGCTCGATAAGCTGCTGAAAGAATGTCCGAACACGCGCCTCAAAGCGCACGGCACCGCCGTCGGTCTTCCGTCCGACGACGACATGGGAAACAGCGAGGTCGGACACAACGCGCTCGGCTGCGGTCAGGTATATTCCCAGGGCGCGAAGCTCGTCAACGAAAGCATAGAGACCGGCAAGATCTACGGCTCCGACGCCTGGAAAAAGGCGGTTGAAAACGGCAGGCACGGCGCGCTCCATTTCATCGGCCTTCTCTCCGACGGCAACGTCCACAGCAATATATCGCACCTTTTCAGCATGATTGAAAGAGCGAAGCAGGAGGGCGTAAAAGAGGTAAGGGTACACGCGCTGCTCGACGGCCGCGACGTTCCCGCGACGTCCGCGCTGACATATATCGACGCGCTCGAAAACAAGCTGAGCGAGCTCAACGGCGACGGATTCCACGCCTGCATCGCCTCCGGCGGCGGCAGGATGAAGATAACGATGGACAGATACAAAGCCGACTGGAGCATGGTCGAGCGCGGCTGGAACACGCACGTTCACGGGCAGGGCCGTCAATTCGCTTCGGCGAAAGAGGCGATAGAGACTTACAGAGCCGAGATACCGGGCGTGATCGACCAGGATCTGCCGGCGTTCGTCATAGCGGCGGACGGCGAGCCCGTCGGCAAAATGAACGACGGCGACGCGGTTATCCTGTACAACTTCAGAGGCGACCGTGCGATAGAGATCTCTATGGCGTTCGACGACGACGATTTTCCGTACTTTGACCGCGGACGCCGTCCCGCCGTATCGTACGCAGGCATGCTCGAGTACGACGGAGACCTCAAGATCCCGAAAAACTACCTCGTCGCCCCGCCCGAGATAAAGCACACGTTATCGGAATATCTCGTGAAAGCCGGCGTCAACCAGTACGCGATATCCGAAACGCAGAAATACGGCCACGTGACGTACTTCTGGAACGGCAACCGCTCCGGCAAATTCTCCGATGAGCTTGAGACGTTCGTAGAGATCCCGTCGGACAAAGTCAGCTTTGACGAACGCCCGTGGATGAAATGTGCCGAGATCACCGACGAGCTGATAAAGGTCATAAAAGAGGGCAAATTCGACTTTATGCGCTGCAACTTCCCGAACGGCGACATGGTCGGTCACACCGGCAACTTCGACGCCGTCGTCTGCGGCATGGAAGCGCTCGACCTCTGCCTTGCGAGGCTCAAAGCCGTATGCGACGAATGCGGCGTGATCATGTGCGTGACCGCCGATCACGGCAACGCCGACGAGATGCTTGAGATGAACAAAAAAGGCAAACTGCAGGTGAGGACCGCTCACTCGCTCAACCCCGTGCCGTTCATCATATACGACAAAAATACGGTGCACGAGATAGAACCGGCGGACGATTACGGTCTGTCGAACGTAGCCGCCACCGTCACCGAGCTTCTCGGTCTTACGCCGGATCCCGTGTGGCAAAGAAGCATGCTGAAATAAACCCAACGGGGAGCTCTGCTCCCCGTTTTCCGTCAAAAAAGCGAATTTACAGAAAATCAAAACAAAAAATGACACTTTTCGGGTTTTCAATTCGTATATTAAGCAGGAAAGATTTAAGTATTTCAGGGGAAAGATTTAAGTATTTCAGACAGCAAGGAGGATCAGGATGAAAAAAATCTTCTTAACGAAAATTCGAAAGGGGTATAACATGAAGAGATTATTCTGCATTTTTACCGCAATAACAGTACTCTTCTCTTTATGTATCAAAGCCGGGGCGACTGAAAGCGATGATACAAATAAAGAAGACGCCGGGACCGTCAACGCTCTTCTCAATAAAACGTTTGAGTTGTATTTGCTTATGTACAGAGGGTTTTCGCAGAGCTCCGAATACGTTTCCCTTCCGCCTGACAAATATCATGAAAACGAACTCAGTAAAAAACTGACGTCGGAAGGCGTATCAAAGTTTTACGCTCTGAACGAAGACTGTGATACGAGGCGGAAACTTGTTTCGAAAGTGTCCGGATTTTTAGCGTCCGATCTGGCGGAGAAGGTTATTCAACCATCGTTATTCCTGTATATCGAAGGTGAATCGTTAGCATACAGGTATGACGCCACCAATAAGTTCAAATATGTCCTTCCGCCCGATAACGGTGATCCGGGGATTCGCAGAATATCGAAAGACGGTGACAAGGAAACGTATTCTTTCACTGTTGAGTGCAATGATCCGACACATTCCGTGCAAGAAAAGACGGTAATAATCACCGGGAGCGGTGAAAACGCGAGGATCACGGGAGGGACATTCATCGAAGACGTCTTTGAGCTTGATCCGAATCCGCAAACCGCGGACGCGTCTATCATCGCGGTGTGTGCACTGGCGCTTTCCGCCGCGGCGGCAGCTGTATTGATAAAAAAGAAAAAAGTCTGATTATTTCCGGGGCTGACGCCGTCAGTCCCGGATTTTCTATTGACACGGCGGCAAAAATATCCGTTTTATAAATATGTGAAACTTTTTTCCCTCTTGTTTCACTCATATATACCGGATGCATCATTATGAACGGTCCGAAAAACAATTCCCGCAGCGGATCGAAAGGATATCATATGACAAAGGAAGAGTTTGCCGCGGCTGTGACCGCGTGCGAGAAAAATCTTTACCTTTCAGCGCTCTCGGTGACGCGCAACGCCGAGGACGCTAAGGACGCCGTCGCCTACGCGGTCTACGTCGCGTGGGAAAAGCTGGGCAGTCTGCGTGAACGCGACAAGTTCGACGCCTGGCTGCTCACAATAACGCTTAACGAGGCGAAACGGCTCAGAAAAACGTCAAGGTTTTACGAAAACGTTGATCAGCTTCACGACGAGTTCAGCGACGAAATGGACACGGGAGCGATCGAATTCTTCGATATGCTCTCAAAACTTAACATCGACGAGACTTGCAGAGAGATCTTCTCGCTTCATTTTTTCTACGGATACACGCTGGAGGAAACGGCGCGTTTGCTCGGCAGATCCGAAAACACGGTAAAAACGAAGTATTACAGAGCTCTGCGGAAGCTCAGGGATGAATACGGAAAAGAGGGGAAAATATAATGGACCGCCGGTTTGAATCGATAATTGAAAAAAACGCCGAATCGCTCAGAGGCGGCGTGAAATATACGGGAGCCGCTTCGTCGGCAAAAGAGCGTAAAAAAAGCGTGTTTTCCGCTTTCGTATCCTTGTCAGCCGCGCCCCTTGCGGTGATCGCCGCGGCGGCTGCGCTGATCGGAGGAGGCTCGTACTTTCTTATAAGAAGCAGTATAAACAACGGTCCCGGGCAGCCTGCCGGCCCGACAGATACGGGCTCCGGCTTTATGGCGCCGCAAACGACCGCCGTTCACGCCGGTGCGGACGAAACCGCCGGCGATACGACGGGATACGGCGTAACGACGGAACCCGACGCCGCGTCCGATCCCGTCACCGTATCCCCGGAAACGTCCGGTCCGGACACGGAAGAGCTGACGGACTTCGAACAAGGAACGGCTTTGCCGGACACGACGGAGCCGGATACGACGGCGACGCAAACGACCGCCCCGGTGACAGCGACGGATCCCGGACTTGACAAAAACGGATACAAGCTTACCGTCAACGGCCGCGATATAACGAATAAAGTAAAATTCGGGACCGACGGCGACGGGGATCTGATACTACCGTTCTCTGTCATCCTGAACGAGCTGAGCCACGCCTCGGCAAAGATAACGGGCGCCGATACCGCTACTCTCACGTACGAGGGAGACGTGTTCACGCTCAACGCCGCCGAGCGCACGATGACCGGAAACAACTATTCCGGCGACTGGTTCAAAAACAAGCAGTCACAGACGCTCAAGCTTTATATCGAGGACGGTGTGCTTTACGCGGACAGCGGGACTGTTTCCGCGTTCTTATCGGAATTCGCCGGAGGCGGCGTCGTCATCTCCGGCAAAACGATAGCCGCGTCGGATTTCTACAATGGCGACGACACTCCGTATAATCCGCCGGAAACAACGACGGCTGCGGAAACGGAGCCCGCGCCGTTACCGGTAAAGGATTACCCGCAGGATGTGCTCGATTTCTTTGATCTGGAGCAGAAGCACCACCCGTCGTTCATGGACGCCATTAAGATATTCACGACCGCGGGCTCCAACAGCTCCGTATCGGTAAAAGCAGCCGTATCCGTACTCGGAAAGCCCCACGGAATGATCGGATATGAGATAAACGCCGGGTATTACTGGTACTGCTGGGTGCTTTCCGACGGCAGGATACTGCGTATCAATATCCATAATTTCGATACGATGGGCGCATCTTCGTTTGCGGATATACTATCAAACGCCAGATTTTCAGCGTACATCAGCGGTATGTCCGTATCCACAGCCCTTGATAACAAAATAAACGAAACAACAAGAAGCATAAAAAACAAACTTCTTCCCTGCACGATTTACTACGACGGTTCTCCCGTGCCGGACAATCTCGGTCCATTGTATGACTTTGAGGAAATAATACACAAAGAAAGCCTGTCGAAACAAAGCGACCACCAAACGAAGGAAAATCTTGCTTTATCTGATTCCGCTGCAAAGAAATTTGACACAGGCGAAACGGTCAGATATTATATACGTCTTACGGATCCGACGGAAAACTGGTCGATATACAACGGCACAGGCAGCCCCGTAAGCATATCCGGTCAGAAAATATGGCTGTATGACCGCGAGGGAAACGTGATCGACTATATGCTTACCAACTCGGACGGAGTCGCGTCCTTTGATTTGTATCCCGGCACGTACAGATTCGTCCGCGAAACGGCGTCAATGACGGACGCGCATCAGGATGAGAACGAAATAATAACGGTACGCAAAAATCTTTCCGTGGTCGTCAGACCGGGAAGCGGAAATTCGGACGTCGGCAGGACAAGAACGCTCGATCTGTTTGAAAAGGGCATTTTCAAACGGTTCGATATGAGCATAAAGATCATAGACTCGCAGACGAAGGAGCCTCTGCAAAACGCGATGCTCTCATATTCGAACAAACTGGATTATTTCTCCGACGAAAACGGAATGATCTTTATCGACGCGGAAGAGATGTTCTTCAACCGCAAGCCGTACAGCGCCGAAACGGCGTTCGTATTCACTCCGGGAAAATACCGTCCGGTTTTGACCTGCGACGGTCATCAGGGAAAGTATCTTGAAGATATAAACGACGGCGACGTAATAGAGCTTTATCCCCCGCGGCCCGTGATAAACGTTCCGTACACCGTGACTCTGACAGACAGCTCCACGGGCGAAGCGATCACCGGCGCGACCGTACGCATTACGTTCAAGGGCACCCCGGACTCCCCCGGTACTTCTACCGACTGGTTCGAGGCGGCCGACAACGGCGACGGAACTTATTCCGTCACGCTGATAAGTCCTTATATAGAGGATTTTAATATGATCCGCGTATACGCATATTACTCGTACGCATTCCCGGGTCATTGGGATAACGGCGCGGAGCGTACGAATTACTGCAGAATAATGTACGACAGGGCGTTCGATATAGATCCGGAGAAGATGAAGCGCCCGACGACATACGTTTTCAGCGCGGATCTTGCGGGAATACGTGAAGAAAAAGCCGACGTGGCTATATCGGAGGCGGAATTTACGCTCGTTTCCGTAACGCACGCGGAATAAAACCGTCGGGACGGCGCGCGGCGGGGCGACCGCCTCCGGCGCCGCGTTAAAAAGTCTGAATATTTCCGGGGCGGACGGTGTCCGCTCCGGATTTTCTATTGACAGCGCCGCGATAAAATGGTATCATATAAAAAAACGCACGGGAGACGGAGCATGAGCGAAGCGAAAGCGATATTTCTCAAAGGCAAACGGTGCGAGCCGAACGTGTTCGCCTGTTTTTCAAAAAAATTCCGCATAAGCGGCGGCGCGCGAATAAGGATCAGCGCGTGCTCGTATTACAGGCTGAGGATCAACGGGCAATTCGTCTGTCACGGCCCCGCCAGATCCGGCCATTATCACGCGCGCGTCGACGAATACGACGTCAGCGCATACGTCAAAGGGGACGATCTGTTCGAGATAGAGGTCGCGTCATACTGCGGCGCCTTCGGCACCGTCAACGACGACACGAACGAGGAAGGCTTCCTCTACGCGGAAATATACGGCGACGGCGGGTTCATCGGTGGGACAGACGAGACCTGGGAGTGCCGCACTGTATATCAGCGCGCCAGATACGCGCCGCGCCATTCGCACTGCCGGCAGGTGACGGAGGTCTGGCATCTCGACGAAAACTACCCTTCCCTGCTTGCCCTGCCGGACGAGGGCGTTGAGGAGGTGCCGGCGCCGGCGCTGATCGAACGCGGCGTGCCGTACCCGACGTACGAGGCGGTGCACGCGAAGACGCTCGTCGGCTTCGGCGGGCTCGAGCACGATGAAAACAAGCGCGTGAACAGGCTGTTTTACTACGGTTGGAACGAAGAATTCGCAAGATCGGGCGAGAGCCCCGGCGACGAGGACGCAGGCCTCGTCCGCGTGCCCGCAAAACGCAGAGTGACGTATGATAACGGCGTCGGCTTCGGCGAAGGCGACGGGATCTGCTACGCCGCGTGGGACCTGCAGGCGATGTACTGCGGCTTCATAAAATTCACCGTCACGCTCGGCGCGCCGGGCTGCGTCGACATAGTATATTCCGACCGGCTCGAACCCGACGGCGACGTCAGCCCGCAGATCGGCTACAACAGCTGCTTCCGCGTTTACTGCCCCGCAGGCGAAACGACGTTTACCTCGTTCGAGCCGTACGCGTGCAGATACGTCAAAGCCGTGGTCAGATGCGAAGCCGCATTCACGATAAACGACGTCGGTCTGATCTCATACACCCCGGCAGACGTTCACGCCGGCACGTTCCTGTGCAGCGACGAGGATCTGAACCGCATCTACGAGGCGGCGCGGCGCACGCTGCTTCTGAACACGCTCGACATATTCATGGACTGCCCCGACCGCGAGCGCGGCGGCTGGCTCTGCGATTCGCTGTGGACCGGACGCGCGGCGGCGCTGATGCTCGACGATTCGTCGGTCGAGCGCGCGATGATCGAGAATTTCATGTTCTATCCGGGCGAGGAGTGCTATCACGGATTTTTCCCGCAATGCTACCCGGCTAAAGGCGATTTCAAAAACGGCGCGCTGACGACGTGGTCGTTCTGGTTCGTCGTCGAGATCGGAGAATACTATAAACGCACGGGCGACCGCGAGCTTATCGACCGCTGCCGCCGCCGTCTCGACGTGTTCTTCAAGGGCGTGCGCGAATGCTGCGGCGAACACGGGCTTTTCGATTCGCACGGCGCGGTGTTCGTCGACTGGTCGCTTTCAAACGAGCGCGAGTACGTTTACCCGATCTCCTGCGCCGCGAACGTCGAATACGCCTGCGCGCTTGAAGTCTACGATATGCTTTACGGCGTGCCGGAGGCGAAGGCGCACGCGGAACAGATAAGAAAAACGCTGCAGGAAGTCGCGCTCGACCGCGGCGGATACGATCCGCGGTATATCCTGCACGACAGCCTTGAATACAAGGACGGAAAGCTGCGGGGAAAGCCGTTTTACAGCGAATCCGCGCAGTATACGATGCTGTGGGGCGGACTTTTCACAAAACAGAATTGCCCCGCGCTTATCGACGCGATCGTATATGAGCTCGGTCCGGTACCGCAAAGAAAGCCGCCGAAGCTCGATATCGGCGCGGCGAACATGTTCATAGGGCTTTGCATAAGGCTCGATATGCTGTCCCGCCTCGGTTACGTTGACGTGATGCTTGAAGAGATAAAATATCTCTGCGGTATAATGCTCAAAAACGGTCCCGGCACGCTGTGGGAGACGGTTTCCGGTCAGTCGAGCCGGTGCCACGGCTTCATGTCGCATACAGGCGTGCTGCTCTCCCGCGACGTTCTCGGGCTCGATATACCGGAGGCGTTCCCGGAAAAACGCGTGCGCGTCGCCCCGCATCCGGGAGAGCTGAGATTCGCCTGCGGTACGGCGAAGACGCCGGACGGGCTGATAAGCGTCAGCTGGAGCAAAAACGACGCGGGCTTCGAGCTGCGTGTCAACGCGCCGCGGTCATACCGGGTAGATCTGATACTCCCCGAAGAGGTCAGAGGGCACGCGTCAGTCACGGTAAACGGCGAGCCTGTCACCGGGCGTGAATTCGAATTTCGCGGAATAAAAGCTCCTCTCACGGTAAAAACGCAAAAATAAGACAAAGCCGGCGGGTAAGCCCGCCGGCTCGTTCTATTCATCCACAGTCATATTGAAATCTTTTTTAATCAAGGGGCACATAACACAGAACAGTGTAAATGTCATCGGAAAACTCGTTCTTTTCCGACAATGCTTTATCGCGAATATACGTCTGGCATTGTAGGACATACTTTCCGTCATATGTTTTGCATATCATATAAGAGTCATTCGTGATATAAAGCGATTTATAGTCAGCAAACTGACTGTTATTCAATTTTTTAATATTCGTACTCATCAAATCCGCTATTGACCTGCTTACGCTTTGAAAGTTTATGTCCGGTATTTCATTCAAATCAATTTGCCGAAATGTTGAAGTATGATATTCAAAAACCCTCCCGTCAAATGCATCAACCGTCACAAAAACAGAGTCTTTGATTTCAACCACGTCTTTGTACTGCGCTTTGTGATACTTGACGGTAATAGAATTCCCGGTTGCTGTACACTCGGCCGCATAATCGTCTACAGATAATCCCAGATTTTTCGTTATAAAACCCCGGGCAATTTCAATTGCTGTTTTTTCGGTTATTCGATCTGTGTCAGGCTGTGTCCGGATATTGTCATAATAGTGCTCAACATAATCAAGTACATTATTATCATCGTCCACACTGATGAATATTGTCGTCTTGTCTTCTGCAGAATAATAATAATAATTATGAATATACTCGCTTACTGTTCCAATATTATAAGACGAACCTTTATACTCGAGAGTTACGGTTTTCCCGTTGAAGAAATGCATAATGGTCATAGGGCGATCGTCAAAAAAATTGCCGTTATTCTCATTCAAAAACGCTGTTTTTTTCGAATTGTCTTCAGCCCCGAAGTTGCCCGCAAACAGAACAACCGGTTTTCTCGCCGAAACGCAACCAAAGAGAATTACAGCCGTTATTATCAACAAAATCGCTATTATCGTTTTTTTCATATTATTATTTCCTCTTACAAAAATTTAAAAACTGTGTGTCTCAATCGTCCGACGGTTTGACGCTTTCGGCTGTCGCTAACAATTCCTCCCCGCTTATATACGCGGGCACGGACAGGTACATCAGATACCCGTCCCGGTACCAGATCACCGTGCGCGAGCTGCCGCTCAGCGTTACCGCCTTGTATTTGCCGCCGAGGGTCAGATATTCGATCTCCGAGCCTTCGCAGTTGATCATGAATGACGATCCGTTCGTTCCCTGTTCGTATACGATCCTGTCGCCCGCCGCGTTCGACCAGCAGGCGGAGGTGCCGGCGTCGTCGTATTTGATCAGCGACTCCGTGAAGCCCGCGGGTAAGGACTGCGGCAGATAACTTTGCTCGACCTTCATTCTGATCGGTCCGTCCGGCTCGAAATACACGTCGGAGCTTTCGCCGCGCAAACTCATGACGAACCGACCGACTTTCTTTCTCATCTCCCCGTTAGCGGCGACGGCGGCGGTCAGCGCGATCGCCGCGGCGGCGGCGACCGCTGTTATTTTCAGCGCTTTTCCCGCCCGTTTACCGCCCGAGGACGATATGATCTTTTTCATTTTTTTCTCCGTCTTATCCGAAACGCCGGGCTCCGCGGCGTCCGGTACCTCCAACGCCTTCGCCTCATACCGGTACAGCGCCCGGAGCAGCGCTTCTTTATCGGTCTGTTTCATAAAGATCACTCTCCTTTCATGAGCTCACGCAGTTTTTTCAAAGCCCGCGACATGATCTGTCTTGCGTTTCCCTCGCTTACGCCGAGCTGCGCGGCGACGGCTTCATACGTCAGCTCCGCTTCGAACCTCGCGTAAATCACGTACCGCTCTCTTTCGTCAAGCTGTGCGACGGCTTTATAAAGCGTATCCGCGTCGTATCCTCCGGCGAGATCGAGCTCGTACGCCTCCGACGCTTCAAGCTGCTTTTCCGCGGCTTTTTTCTCTTTTTTTATTCTTCTCAGCTTATCGTATGACACGTGCTTCGCGGTCTGGATCAGATATCCCTTCCGCTCGTCCGGGTCGAGTTCCCGGAGCCGCCCGAGGTGCGGTATGATTTTTAAGAACGTATCCTGCAGAACGTCTTCGGCGTCCTGCCGGCCGTTCAGTATCGTCTGAGCTGCTTTCAGCACCGCCGCTCCGTACAGCTCGTACAGCTGCGCTTGAAAGATCTTGTTTTCATCTTCGTTTACTGCAGATAACGACAGGTAAAACATCGCTTCTCCTTTTCAGGCTGTCATGCTTGCTTTCGCGTTCACTTATAAAACGCTCAAAGACTTGTTTTGTGACAAAGATTTTCCGGAGTTTACAAAAACGTAACAAAAAGCCCGTGTTTACCGGGCTTCTTTGCTTTTATATTCTTATTTTTCCTTTTTGAACATCGGCGTGTATTCCTTGTCGTTTGAGGTGCGTTTGTTTTTCACCGCGCGGACGGTCAGGACGACCGCGGCGCCGACGGCGTAGATCACCGCCGCGCCCGAGAGCAGATATATCAGCCGCGTAACGTTGGTGAGCTGGCCGGTTATTATGCTGAAAAGTCCGAACAGCGCCGCCATCGTCACAAGGAAATGGATCAGCAGACGGATCGGGAACGAAAGCCGGTTTATGCCGAAGATGTCCTGCGCGAGCGCCATTATGAGCGAGAAACCGAACAGAACGACTTCGATATCGAACAGCAGGAACTGTCCGCGCGAGCCGTCCTTCGCCATCGCCTGGAACATCGCGGTTATGAAGAACTGCGTCACCGTAAAATATACGCAGGCGCGCACGAGGCGTTTTGCCGCCCATTTCAGAAATTTCATATCTGCACCTCTGACTTTATGGATAGACCGGGTTTCCGCGCTCCGCAAACGCGTCGGACTGACGTCCGGCGCCGGAGCTTATTGTTCCCGGTTTACGCCCACTTATCCTCGGATTTGGGTATCCTGATGTTGCCGAGCAGGAATTCATGCTGATTGATGAACCACTCGCCCGTGGAATTCTTCTTGCGCAGCGTGACCTGACGCGGCGAATCGGCGCCGCCCGACGGGATCCACAGTCTGGCGTAGCCTTCGCTCTCAAAGCTGTCCGACAGCTCTATGACCTCGATGCGCAGAGGTCTCTGCGGCGTGTAGTCGTTCTCCGGCGTTGCGCCTTTGAAATACGATCTCATGATATAATCCTTGCCGTCCATGAAGCGGTCGCGGATGAATTCCTTTTCCATGTTGGTCAGAGGCTCCGGACCCTTGAGATCGTTCATCATGGCGAAGCATTCTTCTCTGTTCTTCGGATATCTGCCGAGCGCCAGAACGACCATCGCCGCGACTTCCTTCGGGTCCTTTCTGTTGAAAGGCGGAAGCGTCGTGATTTCGGACGGGTCGCCGGTCACCGCGGTAAGGGTGACGAGTTTCGTATTGGCGGCCTTTTCGATCTTTTTCGCCGCGCTCTTGAACAGATCCTTGATAAGAGTAGTTAAATTCATATTTTCCTCCCGTGATTGCTATTTGATCACCTACATTCTATCACATTATTTTGAAAATGTCAATAGTTTACAAAAGCGGCTTGAAAGATATCCGACGGCGTGATATAATAAAAGAAAAAAATCATACGGGGGAACAATATGTTCGTTCGTCCTTTGGCAGACAGGTTAAGACCAGAGTCGTTTGACGATATAGCCGGACAGAGCCATCTGTTTTCGGAAAACGGCTCTCTACGCCGGATGATAAACGGCGGTCACATAACGAATATGATATTCTACGGCCCGCCCGGCACGGGAAAGACGACGGCGGCGAATATCATAGCCAAGCAGGCGGATATGACGATGTTCCGGCTGAACGCGACCACGGCATCGCTGTCGGACGTCAAAGACGTCATATCGCAGACCGATACGATGATCGGAGCCGGCGGCATTCTTCTGTATCTTGACGAGATACAGTATTTCAACAAAAAACAGCAGCAGTCGCTGCTCGAATATATCGAGGACGGGCGCATCACGCTTATCACGTCGACGACGGAAAATCCGTTTTTCTACGTCTACCCCGCCATAATCTCGCGTTCCGCCGTGTTCGAGTTCAAACCGGTCGAGCCGGCGGAATGCGTGCCGGTGCTCCGCCGTGCGCTCGCGCTGCTCAACGGCGAGAACGGCAC
>JAFZRM010000130.1 GCA_017619885.1 Clostridia bacterium
GACCAGCCGGCGCAGTAGCCGGTAAGCATCGACAGATCGTGCAGATGAATGTCCGCGTTTCTGTGAGCGTCCGCGATCTCCTGATCGTAGATCTCCGACAGCCAGTAGTTGGCGGTTATCGCGCCGGAGTTGCTGAGTATCAGACCGCCGACGGAATACTTTACGGTGGAGTTCTCCTTGACTCTCCAGTCAAGGTTCTTCACGTAACTGTTTACTATTTCCTTATAGTCCAGTATCGTGGACTTCATGTTGCGGATCTTCTCGCGGTTCTTTCTGTAAAGGATGTAGCACTTCGCGACGTCCGCGTAACCCGCGTCTATAAGTATTTTCTCAACGCTGTCCTGGATCTCCTCGACGCCTATCTTGCCGTCTTTTATCTTCGGCTCGTAATCCGACGTGACCTTGAGGGCGAGCATATCGATTATATCGTCGTTATACTGCCTGTTCTGCGCATCGAACGCTTTTCTGATCGCGTCTGAGATCTTCCTTATGTTGAAATCAACTACTTTCCCGTCACGTTTTACTACCTGATACATATTCTACCTCTCTTTTCTTTATCATACAACGCTGTGGTTTATTTGTCGAAATTCGGTTTCCGACACTTCGGTCGGCCTGTATATCATACAACAAAATTTTCGATTTGTCAAGAGGTTTTTGCAATATATTGTAAGAAAAAATCGACGGAAAACTATATATAGTTATACTCCTCTTAAAGCCGCGCGGGGCACAAACTTTTGTACGGCGTCAAGATAAAGGCGCATCGACTCCTCGGAAGGCGCCGAAAGATTGCCGTAAGGAACGTTCTCGCTGTCCTTGAAGCACTGCAGATAATAGTTGACGTCGCCCTTTATCCACTCGCCTATTTTTATGAAATCATCAAGTTCGTGAAGCTGCTGAACGACCGTAGTCCGAAACTCGAAATCGGTCGTTCCGCTCTTTAAGATCATTATGCTCTTGTTTATCGCGTCGAGGTCGACGTCGCAGCCCGCCGTCAGATAGTATTTCTCTCGGCTGTTCTTTATATCCATCGCCACGTAATCGACAAGCCCGCGCGTCAGCAGTTCCGCGAGTCGCGCCGGGAACGTGCCGTTCGTGTCGAGTTTGACCGGATATCCGAGCTCTCTTACCTCGGCGATCAGCTCCGCTATATCGGGATGTATCAGCGGTTCCCCGCCGGTTATGACAACGGCGTCGAGCAGACCGGCCCGTTTTTTCAGATATTCGAAGACCTCCGTTTTATCGAGCGGTTCGCCCGGATCCTGCACGAGCCCGTAGTTGTGGCAGAACGGGCAGCGGAAGTTGCATCCGCCCGTAAACAGTACCGCCGCGGTCTTTCCCGGGAAATCCACGAGCGACAGTTTCTGAAGTCCGTATATTTTCATTTTTTGCTCCGTTTTCGTATTTTTTTCAATCATATCATATGACGGCGCGTTTTTCAATAGCATTTTCAAATTTTACAAGTTCTTTTTTATTCCCGGGTTGACATTTAATATATATTGTGATATTATTTAAAATACGGGTAGAATCCCGCAAAAATAAATCAGGAGCGGATATGAGTAAAAAATCCAAACTCGTTATAATATATTGCGCGCTGTGCTCCGTGCTTTTCATGGCGGGCTTCGCCGTGCTGTCGTACAACAAGCTGCTGCCGGGAGTCTGGCAGACGGTCCTGTTCGTCGCGGCGTACTGTCTGATAATGCTTTTCGGAGCGTGGCTGATCATACGCGCCGGGTCGACGTCACAGAACAACGACGCGCCGCCCAAATCTTCCCGTTCGGTGACGCATATGCTCGCCGCGATGAAGATGCCGGTCGCGCTGACCGACGGCGGCGGAAAGATCGTCTGGAGCAACGAAGCGTTTTCCACGATTATGGAAGGCCGGATCAAGAAGGATTCCGATTTCCGTCAGCTCACGGGGCTCTCGCTCAAAGAGCTGCTCGCCGCCGATCCCGAGACGGGCGCCGAGATAAAGATCGATTCGCGCACGTTCCGCGTGTTCGGTTTCCCGCAGAGCAATTCCGCCGGCAGGACCGTGACGACGCTGTGGGTCGAGACGACTGCCGAGACGCAGCTGCGTGAAAGACTTGAGAACGAGCGGCTGATCGTCGGCTACGTCGTGATAGACATGGCGGACAACTTCCTGTCAAACATGCAGGATCAGTACGCCGAAGCGTCCGCCGCCGTGACGAAACTCCTTAAGAGCTGGGCCGAGTCTGTCAACGGTCATATAAGAGAGTACGGCGCCGGCAAATATCTGATGATGTTCTTCGCCGACCAGCTGCCGGCGATGCGCCGCGCCTCGTTCCCGATACTGTCGGAAGCCAAGAAGATCACGTTCGGCGACGACGCGATCCCGATGACGCTGTCTATCGGTATCGCCGACTGCGGCGGCACCGTTACCGAAAAATGCCAGCTCGCCTCCTCGGCTATGAGCTTCGCGCTGCAGCGCGGCGGCGACCAGGTCGTTATCAAGAACGACCGCGGCACGAAGGACGAGTTCTTCGGCGGTCTTTCAAAGCACGATCCGCAGCTGACGGGACTCAACGCCAGAAGGCTCGTGCTTCAGGCGACGCCTCTGATCAAGAAAGCGGGCTCGGTCTTCATCATGGGCCACAAGAACGCGGACTTCGACTGTCTCGCCTCGTGCATGGGCATCGCGAAGATCTGTCTGTCGCTCGGCAAAAAGACGACGCTTATAGTGAAGAACAACAAGAATATCGCCAAGCCTTACGCGAAAATGCTTGAAATGCCCGATTACCGCGACATTTTCTACGACTTCGACCGCGACGATCTCGACGCCGTCGAGCACGATTCCCTTCTCTTCATCATAGACGTCAACAATCCTTATATATTCGAATATCCCGAGATCACGAAGCACGTGTCTCAGATAATCGTCATAGATCACCACCGCATGTCGTCGAGCAGTTTCCCGTTCGAGACGAAGATAACTTACGTCGAACCGTCGGCGTCGTCGGCGTCCGAGATAGTTTCTCAGATGATCGCGCAGTTCTTCCCGTCGGGCGTGCTGACGCCGGACGAGGCGAACCTGCTGCTCGCCGGCATCCAGCTCGACACGAACAACTTCACGCGCGACTGCGGAGCCGGTACGTACGCCGCCGCGCAGTTCCTTCGCCGTGAGGGCGCCGACGCCTCCGTCGCCTCGTCGTTCTTCACGCTCGACAAGAAATCGTTCATGCTTGAGCTCAAGATCGAGAGCACGATGCGCGTCTACCGCGACGGCTGTGTGATCTGTATCGGCGACGACAGCTCGCCCTCGTCCGATCCCGCCACGGCGGCACGTGTCGCCGACACGATGCTGAAGCTCGACGGCGTCGCGGCCTCGTTCGCGATCGTACGCATAAACACGGACGTTTCGTCCGAGCCTGTATATACGATCTCCGCACGTAGCGACGGATCCGTCAACGTTCAGGTAATACTCGAGCGGCTCGGCGGCGGCGGCCACCATTCGAACGCCGGAACGCAGCTTACCGCCGGCAAGGTCGTTCAGATGTACGAAGGACCTCTGCCGAGAGTGACCTCCGAGCTCGCGGTCGGCCTGCTCGAGCAGGCGATCGACGCGAGCTTCGCGAAAGACGCGGCGAATGATCAGGAATAAAAGATTCCAACTGAAAGGAAGTGTATATAAATGAAAGTTTTACTGCTTGAAGACGTAAAGGGCCAGGGCAAAAAGGGCGATATCGTCAAGGTATCCGACGGATACGCCAAAAACTACCTGATCCCGAGAAAACTCGCCCGCGAAGTAACGGACGCTCTGCTCAAAGAATTGAAAGCCAAAGAGGAATCGAGGCTCCATAAAATAGAGGTCGAGCGCGCGGAGGCAAAAGCCCTTGCCGAGAAGATCGGCTCGCTCAACGTCGTCATACGCCAGCAGGCGGGAGCCGGCGGAAAATTCTACGGCTCCGTCACCGCGAAGGAAGTATCTGAGGAGCTTAAAAAGCAGTACGGTATAGAACTCGACAAGAGAAAGATAACGGTCGCCGAGCCGATAAAGACGTTCGGCAGATACGAGCTTGACGTAAAGTATTATCCGGACGTAAATGGGAAGATAAACCTCATCGTTACCGAAAAGGAGTAAGCTGACAAAATGCCCAACGAATTCAACAGACAGATGCCGTTTTCCCTTCAGGCTGAGCAGTCTGTTCTCGGCGCGATCCTGATCGATCCCGAAAAATTCAGCGATGTGGCGAAGCAGCTTGACGAAAACGACTTTTATCTCGAACTGCACAAGCGTATCTATAACGCGATGCATACGCTCTCCCTCACCCAGAACCGCGTGATCGACGAGATCACGCTGACCGATATGCTCGTAGAGCAGACCGACATGGACGAGGCGGCGTGCCGCAGCAACATAATGACGATAATCTCGACCACGCCGTCGACGGCGAACCTGGACGATTACGTCAACATAGTCAAGGAAAAAAGCCTGAGGCGTCAGCTTATAGACGCGTCGGGTGAGATATCCGAGACCGCGTTCAACGACGGCGAGACGGTTTATTCGGCGATAGAGCGTGCGGAACAGCTTATATATAACATATCGAACAACCGCAACAATACCGACCTTGTTCACATCAAGACGCTTCTGACGCACGCGAGCGACAGCATAGTCGCCCTGTCGCGCGATCCGGACAAATACATGGGCGTAAAAACTCATTATTCCGGTCTCGACAACCTGCTGTACGGAATGAGCAAGGGAGAGCTGCTTATCGTGGGCGCGCGCCCCGGTATGGGTAAAACGAGCTTCGTTTTAAACATAGCGGAAAACGCCGCGTTCAAAGGTAAAAAGACGATCTGCTTCTTCACCCTCGAGATGTCGGGCGAAGAGCTCGTCAAAAGGATGATCTCGACAGAGGCCTGCATTTCGAGCAGCACGCTGCGCTCGGGAAAGCTCACCGAAGAGGAATGGAGACGCTTCGGCGACGCCTGCAAGAAGCTTGCGGAATGCAATATTTACATCGACGGCACCACGGAATCGACCGTGTCGAGAATAAAAGCGAAGCTGAAGAGGATAAAGGAGCTGCCTTCGGGCGGGCTCGTCATTATCGACTATCTGCAGCTGATGCAGGATCCCGCAGTCGCCAAAAACGGCAGGACCGCCGAAGTCTCGGCGATATCGAGAAACCTCAAGCTGATGGCGAAAGAGCTCGACGTCCCCGTGATCTGCTGCTCACAGCTGAACAGAGATCTTGAAAAAACGAAAGAAAAGGTCCCGACGATGGCGGACCTGCGTGAATCCGGCTCTATAGAGCAGGACGCGGACGTTGTGCTTCTGCTCTACCGTCCCGACTATTACGATCAGAAGCAGGATCAGCAGAACCGCGCTCAGGTGATCGTCGCGAAAAACCGTCACGGCGGCACCGGTACGGTCGAGATGTCGTGGGATCCCGAGCATACGAGATTCTCGGAGTTGTCAAACATTGAAGAACCCGGTTGACGACGCGCTCGCAGCGGTCAGCGCATACGCGAAAGAAAACGGCATGGATCTGTGCGGCCGGATCCTCACGGGACTTTCCGGCGGTGCGGATTCCGTGACGCTTCTGCTTATCCTGCTCAAACTCGGAGCCGAGCCGGTCTGCGTTCACGTGAATCACATGATACGCGGAGCCGACGCGGACGACGACGAGCGGTTCTGCCGCGAGCTGTGCGGCAGGCTCGGCGTTGAATTTCACGCGTACCGGGTCGACGTGCCTGAGCTGTCGAAAAAACTGAAAAAAGGCGTCGAAGAGACGGCGCGTGACGAACGCAGGCGGATCTTTAAAGAAGCCGCGGCCGAATACGGTTGCCGCGCGGTCGCGGTCGCGCATAATGCGAACGACAGAGCCGAGACGCTTCTGTTCAATCTCGCGCGCGGTACGGGTCCGAGAGGGCTCGGCAGCATACGCCCCGTGCGCGAGGAGGACGGCGTCGTTTATCTGCGGCCGCTTCTCTGCCTCAGCCGTGCGCAGATCGACGAGTTCCTTTCAGGATGCGGCCAGAGTCATGTGACCGATAAAACGAACGCCGACACCGATTACACGCGCAATTACATCCGCGCGGAGGTGCTGCCGCGGTTTGAAAGAATAAATCCGTCTTATCTGTCAAACATAAACAAAGCGGCTGCGCTTTGCGCGGAGGCCGACGATTTTATCGGTATCTGCGCCGAAGAATATCTGTTCCGGGCCGACGCGATGACGGCGGAGTCACTTTCGTCGCTTCACCCCGCGGTGTTCAAAAAGGCGTTTTCCCTGCTGTACTGCCGCAGCTGCGGCGAGGCTCTGTCCGACGCGCATCTGCGTCTGATATCGGCTTTCATACCGCAGGCCGAGAACGGTCAGCGTCTGAGCTTCCCGTCCGGCGTCGATCTGATCTGCGAAAACGGCGCGTTCCGGTTTTTGCAGCGGTCGGAGCCGCTCGTTTACAGCATCCCGATAGAAAACGAGGGCGAATACGCGATACCGGGAAGAAACAGCGTGATATTTGCCGAATACGTCGGCTCCGCCAAGCCGCTTCACGCATATAAAAATTTTTACAAACTGGTCAAACGAATAAAAATAAGTTCTGATATCATAAAAAACGGCATATTCGTCAGGAACCGCCGCGACGGCGACGCCGTCGTGTCCGGAGGCATGACGCATACCGTTAAGAAAATATTGAGTGACAGAAAAGTGCCGTCTTCACTTCGCGGAGATTACCCCGTCGTATGTGACCGCGGCGGGATACTGTTCGTGCCCCCGTTCTACGTCCGAGACGGCGTCCGCGGGGATGAGGCGGTGTATTTGACTTACTGTGAATTCGAAGAACGGAGACAATATGAACGCACTTGAAAACGATATCGCAACGATACTTATAACGAAAGAAGAGATCGATGAGATCGAGAACAGGATCGCCGAGCAGGTATCCGAGGATTAC
The DNA here is from genome assembly GCA_017619885.1 of Clostridia bacterium. Taxonomy (GTDB): domain Bacteria; phylum Bacillota; class Clostridia; order Oscillospirales; family CAG-272; genus UBA1248. Next base: position 6,907 of record JAFZRM010000130.1, read on the forward strand.
GCGGACAAAAATCTGCTGCTTCTCTGCATCCTTAAAGGTTCGGTGGTGTTTTTCTCCGATCTTATGCGCAAAATAACTCTGCCGATGCAGATCGACTTCATGAAAGTCACCTCCTACGGCAAGGGCAGTTCGTCCACGGGCAACGTCCGCATACTCCTCGACCTGCACAGAGAGGACTTCTCAGCGGTCGACGTGCTGATCGTCGAGGATATAATCGACAGCGGACGCACGCTCTCAACGCTCGTCGAATATCTTAAAATGAAAGGCTGCCGCAGCGTACGCACCTGCACTCTGCTGGACAAGCCGGCGAGGCGCGAAGTGGAATTCACGCCCGACTATACCGGGCGGACGATACCCGACGAGTTCGTCGTCGGCTTCGGGCTCGACTACGCGGAAAAATACCGCGAGCTGCCGTACGTCGGCATCCTCAAACCCTCTGTTTACACAAAGAACGAAAGTCTGGATTGAACATGAAAGCAAACACCAAGAATATTCTGATCTTCGCCGCTCTTATGATCGTCACGGTCGTCATCGTCGTCGCCGTGATCGGCAGATCGAACGGCAGCAGGAAAACGATCGACAACTTCTCTGAGGTCGTTGAGAAATTCGAAAACAACCAGGTCGAGGAATTCTATATCCTTAAGGACAACACGCTCGTCATCAAGGACACGGCGTCAGTCGAATACAGCTATTCGCTGCGCGATCTGTCGCTGTTCACCGAGAGGCTGGGCGATGTCGTCGACCGCAACGCCGCCGAGGGAACGCTGAAAAAATACGAATATCAGCCGATCCCGTCGGTACCGGTCTGGGTGACGTGGATCCCGACGATCATACTGATCGTTTTCGTGATAATAATGTACGTGTACTTCACGCGGCAGATCTCCTCGGGAACGGGCGGCTTCGGCAAGATGAATTCGTTCGGCAAAGCCAAGATGAAGCTCGGCTCGGATGAGAAGAAGCGCGTTTACTTCTCCGACGTCGCGGGCGCCGACGAGGAAAAAGAGGAGCTGCGCGAGGTAGTCGAATATCTCAAAGACGTTAAGAAATATACGAAGCTCGGCGCGCGTATCCCGCGCGGCATACTGCTCGTCGGCCCTCCCGGAACGGGTAAAACGCTGCTTGCGAAAGCCGTCGCCGGCGAGGCGGGCGTGCCGTTCTATTCGATCTCCGGTTCCGATTTCGTCGAGATGTACGTCGGCGTCGGCGCGAGCCGCGTGCGCGATCTTTTCGACACGGCGAGACGCAACAACGCGTGTATCGTCTTCATTGACGAGATCGACGCGGTCGGCCGTCACAGAGGCGCGGGTCTCGGAGGCGGACACGACGAACGCGAGCAGACGCTCAACCAGCTTCTCGTTGAAATGGACGGCTTCGGCACTCACGCCGGCGTTATCGTCATGGCGGCGACAAACCGCCCCGACATACTCGACCCGGCGCTTCTCCGCCCCGGCCGTTTCGACCGTCAGATAACCGTCGGTTATCCCGATATCAAAGGCAGACTCGAGATACTGAAAGTCCACGCCAAAGGCAAGCCGTTTGAGGAAAGCGTAGATTTCGAGCGGATCGCGCAGACGACCGTCGGATTCACAGGCGCGGACCTCGCAAACGTGCTGAACGAAGCGGCGCTGCTCGCCGCACGAAAAGGCAAGTCTCTCATAGGCCAGAACGACCTCGAGGAGGCGACGCTGCGCCAGATCGTCGGCACGAAGAAAACTTCAAGACAGCGTCTCGATTTCGAAAACAAGGTCACCGCTTATCACGAAGCCGGTCACGCCGTCGTTTCGTACTATCTGCCGAACGTCGACCGTGTGACTTATATCACGATCATTCCCACCGGAATGGCGGGCGGCTATACCCTGCTCCCGCCCGAAAAGGATCTGTTCTACTATTCTAAGACTAAGATGGAAGAAGAGATCGTCGTCAACCTCGGCGGCAGAGTCGCCGAAATGCTGATCTTCAACGATTTCAGCACCGGCGCGGCGGGCGATCTTAAAACGAGCACGAGCCGTGCGCGCAGCATGGTCACAAAGTACGGCATGAGCGAAAAGCTCGGATCCGTCGTTTACGAGGAGCACAGCACCGACGAGGTATTCCTCGGCAGAGACTTATCCTCCGGCAAGCCGTATTCGGAAAAGACCGCCGCCGAGATCGATTCTGAGATCAAGCGCATAATCGACGAGGCTTACAAAAAGTGCGAAGCGATACTGTCCGATCACAAGGATAAGCTCGAATTCATCGCGCAGTTCCTTCTCAAATACGAGACGATGGACGGCGATCAGTTCGAGGCCGCCATGTCCGGCGACGTGACGTTCGAGCAGCTCGAGGCGATCAACGCCGAGAAGCGCCGCAAGAGCGAGGAAGAAAACAAGCATCGCGAAGAACTTGAAGCCGAAGCACGCAAACGCGACGAAGAAGCCGCCGAAAAGCGTGCAAGCGAGCGCAGCGAGCACGGCGACCGTTTCGCCGATATGGACCGCATGATGTTCGCCCGCAATCCGCAGGACCGTGACGACGACAAAGACGACAAAGACGACGACTGACGTTTGTAAAATAACAAGCTGAGAACAGACCGTCCTCAGCTTGTTGAATATCAGGATATAAAAAATCTGAAAGCCGGGTGCTGATATGAACGAATTCGAACCCAACTCCGTGGTGGAAGGAAAATTCCGCGGCGGCAGGATAATCAAAAAAAGAGACGGATATTATATAGACGATACTCCGCTGTTCGGCGGGGGCTTCGTGTCGATCGAAAAGCTGTCGGAGGACAGCAAGATCTATTCTTCCGTGATCAACAAGGCTAAATCTATCGTAAAGACCGGTTTCGGCGCGCTGACGCTCACTCTGCCCCTTTACGCCGATTCGGCGAAGCAGGACGCGGAGCGAGTCATGACGTTTGCAAAGGTCACGTGGGCTGACGGCGATTCGTCGATCCTTCTGATGCAGGAGGAGATACTGAAAAAGATCACCGGCAAACGCGATATTTTCGACGCCGTGCTCGACAAAGCGAAACTTTTGCAGGACATGGGCAAAGATCTGACGAACGATACCAGAAGGCGCAATCCGTTCTCCGAGGTCGAGTATAAGAATCCCGCGTTCCACAAGTCCGACGTGATAAGGGTCATCGACGGCACGGCACTTGCAAATGACACGCGCTTTGACGGGGCGATCGGCTGCAAGGAAAAGGTGAACAGGGTCGAGATCATGTCCGTATACGATTCGTTCGCCGGGCAAAGCGGCCTCAAATTCACCCCGAGCCTGCAGTGCGGCGCGATGTATTATCTGAATCCTTATAAAAAGGATCAGTATATAATGGTGGACAAGCTTTTCGAGGAAGTCCAGAACGAGCGCGCGGCGGAGCTCGAACAGGTGGCGTTCGCGCTCGGCGCCAAATATTTCAGAGTCGAGATGATCGACAACACGTCCGTGACGACGAAAAAGTCCGCGAGAAGCAGCTCGAAGGCGAAGGTGACGGAATATATCAAAGCCGAAAGTGACGCGAGTTACGATCAGGATTCTCTTTCAAAAGAGGGCCACTACATACTGGCCGAGACGCATTTTTCAAGCGAGCGGAAACCGTTTGCGCCTCAACTCGAATGGTTTGCCGAAAACAAGAAGATACAGAGCCTGATCAAAATGCGGTTAAGTGACGGCGGAGACAAGATAGTGAGCCACAACATCGAGATAAGGTGTATGAACTACTCGATAATGAACTCAGAGACAGCAGGAAATATCGACGCCGCGATCAAAAAGATCGGCGTGAAAGCGACCGCCAACCTGAAAAAGCACTGCGAACGCGAACGCAATCAGACTTTGCTGTTCCACGTTGAATTCTGAAAAACACCGCGCCGGGCAGGCGCGGTTTTGTTTTGCCCCGGGTTGAATTATTCATATTTATAATATAGAATTAAGACATAAGAACGAAAGGATCGTCGACCGATATGGATGATATGAAACGTTTGAAGCCGGAGGATTACGAAGAGCCGGCATGTCTGCTCTGCATGGACGATGAAAACGTGACGAGGATCGACACACGGCGTTTTATAGAAAAGCTCGACGCGTATTACGCCAAAAACGATTACGACGGAGCCTGCCGTCATCTCGGATACTGGCTGACCGAGGCGATCACCGGGGGCGATCTGCGCGGGCAGTTCACCGTTTACAACGAAATGATGGGCTATTACCGCAAGACGGGTCAGCGTGAAAAAGCGTTTGAAGCGGTAGACAACGCGCTCGATCTGATACCAAAGATCGGTATAGAGGGCGGCGTTTCCGCCGGCACCGCGTACGTAAACGCCGCGACCGTCTGCAAGACGTTCGGCGAATCGGAAAAGGCTATGCCGTGGTTTGAAAAAGCGCAGCACATATACGAAAAAGAGCTGCCGGACGGCGACGGCAGGCTCGGAGGGCTGTACAACAACATGGCGCTGGCGCTTTCGGATCTGCATAGATACGAGCAGGCGATCGGATATTACGAAAAAGCGATCGGCATCATGATGAAAGTCAAAAACGGCGAGCTTGAGGCCGCCGTCTCGTATCTGAACATGGCGAACGCCCGCGAAGCCATGCTCGGGCTCGAGGGCGCCGAGGCGTATATAAACGAATATCTCGACAAAGCCGAGCAGCTGCTCGACACCCCTTCCCTGCCGCGCGACGGCTATTACGCGTTCGTGTGCGACAAATGCGCGCCGACGTTTCAGTACTACGGATATTTCCTTTTCGCTTTAAAATTGAAAGAGACTGCGAGGAGCATATATGAAAGGGCTTGAATTATCGAGAGCTTATTACGAGCAGTACGGCAGACAGATGCTCGAGCAGAAATTCCCGCAGCTTTTGCCGCAAATCGCCGTCGGGCTGTGCGGTGCCGGTTCGGAGTGCTACGGATATGACGACGATATATCGGAAGACCACGATTTTGAGCCGGGTTTCTGCGTCTTCCTGCCCGGAGAGGACGAGATCGACAGGCAGACGGCGTTCAGGCTCGAGCGCGCTTACGCCGCGCTTCCGCGCGAATTCATGGGCTACACGAGGACTCCGGTCAATCCCGTCGGCGGCAACCGCCGCGGAGTCCTGAGACTCCCCGAATACCTGACCGAAAAGACAGGGGTACCTGACGGCAGGCTCGATACCGCGCAGTGGCTTCGGATCCCGTCTTACGCGCTCTGTGAGGCGATAAACGGCGAGATATTTTTCGACGGCAGCGGCGCGATCACGGCAGCGCGCGAATATCTGTCCGCGATGCCGGAGGACGTTAGAAGGAAGCGGCTTGCGGGCGATCTGCTCATCATGGCGCAGTCCGGGCAGTACAATTACAGCCGCTGTGTAAAGCACGGCGAGACGGCGGCGGCGCAGCTCGCGGTGTTCGAGTTCGTCAGCCATACCGTCGACGCGGCGTTTTTGCTCAACCGCAGATACGCGCCGTATTACAAATGGTCTTTCCGCGCACTGCGCGATCTGCCGCTTTTGTCGGATCTGCACGATACGCTCGAATTCTTGATGACTTCGGAAAATAACGAAGCGCTTGCCGAGACGAAATATTATATCATCGAGGATATCAGCTCCGCGATAATCGGCGCGCTTCAGGATCAGTCGCTTACCGAGGCGGTCTGCGGCGACCTTGAAAAGCACGCGTATTCGGTAAACGACGGCATCGCAGACCCGGGCGTCCGAAATCTGAATATCCTTTATACAGTTTAAGAAATGAAAAAAGCTTCCCTGCCGGGGAAGCTTTTTTTCATTTTATAACGCCGGAGAGCATTTCTCCGTTGTACACGACAGATCCGCGGTCTTCGTTTGCCTCTGTCTCATCGGGCGAGACGATCTGGCGGTCGAACCACTCGACGGTCGAAGCCCCTTCATCGTTCACGCGCGATATGAACGTGCGCTGGAGGTTGCCTTCATAACAGCATTTTACAAGCGTCTCGCCGTCAAAGCTGCACCTGAGGCTGTCCTTCAGTTCGTCGTTTACGTAAAGCGAGATCTCAAAGGACCCGGCGTCGGCGTCGTAGCTCATGCGGTAGCTGTACAGATCGCCTTTTTTCTTTGCGGAAAACTCCGCTTCGTTTCCGGTCTCCGTGTACTGCTTTTCCTCGTAGCCGCGGAGCGCGAAATAAATGCCGAGATTGTTTTCGGAATTGTCGTCAAAGAACATTTCCGCGACGTCGGTCAAATCAGCGTCGTGCATGTATGCCGTCATTCCGTACGCGTATTTCTGGCCGAGAAGCGAGTTTATCGCAGTCGCCGTATCTTTATAATATTCTTCGCTTGCGGTCTTGTACGCCGCAAAAAGCTTTTTATAATCGCTGTGAGCGCCGTTTCCCGATACGTCCGTCAAAACCGGCTCGCTTTTAATGCTTTCGATCAGGTCCGGCACTTCAGCGGTGCACGAACAAAGAAAGATAAAAGCGGCTGACAGAATGACCGGGAATCCCCATCTGTTCCTTTTCAAATCATCATCCAACCTTAAGATATTATACCGGGGCAGAGCCGCCGGAGACGTATTCGGGATTATACACTATTTTACGCAGTTTTGCAATACTATATGATGAAAATTTACAAATACGTGAAAACTCGCCTGCCGCGTTACAGAAGTCTGATCCCGTTTTCCTCACATATACGGACGGTCTCGCCGTCCCATACGGACGACTGCACCTCGCCGATATGCGCTTTGTTCATTATCAGCATACAGAGCCTCGATTGGCCGATACCGCCGCCGATCGTGAGCGGCAGTTCGTCATTCAACAGCGCTTTGTGGAAAGGTCTGTTCACCCAGTCGTCGCATCCGCGCTCGTGAAGCTGCGACAGAAGCGACTGCTTGTTGACTCTTATGCCCATGCTCGAGACCTCGAACGGTATGTCGAGCAGTTCGTTGTAGAATATTAAATCTCCGTTAAGGCTCCAGTCGTCGTAGTCGGGCGCGCGTCCGTCGTGTACGGATCCGTCTGAGAGTCTGCATCCGATCTGCGAGATGAACACCGTGCCGTATTCGCGGCTTATCAGAAGCTCGCGCTCCTTCGGCGTCTTGCCGGGATATCTCTGAAGCAGCTCTTCGCTTCCGATGTAATACACTTCCCTGTTTATCCGGTTTTTGAGCACCGGATATATGTTCATCAGCGCTTCCTGCGTGTCGCAGATACAGCCGACTATCGTATCGACCGTCTCGTGCAGATACTGTTCGGTCCTCTGCTCCTCTGTGATTATCTTCTCCCAGTCCCACTGGTCGACGTAAACTGAATGGATATTGTCGAGGGTTTCCTCGTCGCGGCGTATCGCGTTCATATCCGTATAAAGACCCCGTCCGACGGCAAAACCGTATTTTGACAGCGCCATGCGTTTCCATTTTGCGAGCGAGTGGACTATCGACGCGCTGCATCCCGCGGCGGGGATGTCGAAGCTGACGGGGCGTTCGGTTCCGTTCAATCCGTCGTTCAAACCCGATGATTCTATGACCATGAGCGGCGCGGACACTCTCTGCAGTCCGAGCAGACCTATCAGGTTGTCCTGAAATATGCGCTTCGTCAGCGCTATCGCTTTTTGTGTTTCGTACAGATCGAGCGACGGTCTGTAATCCTTCGGTATTATGACTCTGTTCATCTTTCCCCGTCCGTTTCCGTTATTTTCTCCGGCCTGCAAACAAAGCTTTCGCAGCCGAGCGAAATCAGTTCTTCAAGCGCGGCGCCGGCGCCGTCCTCGCCGTCGAATATACCGAACACCGAAGGACCGCTGCCGCTCATAAGCGTTCCGAGCGCGCCGTGTTTTTCCATCACGTTCTTTATTTTGGCGTCGAACTGGCAGTTTTCCTCAAACGCGTTGTACAGCTGTTCGCATATGCCGTGCAGATCCCTGTTCTTTACCGCGGCGATCATCCTCTCTATAGGCCGCATCACGCGCCCGGCTATGCGGTCGAGCGCTTCGTACGCCGTTTTTGTCGAGACGGTCGTATCGGTTTTCGACACCACGAAGACACAGCCCGGCAGCTCGCCGATGCGCTGCAGCTTCTCTCCTATGCCTGACGCCGCACACAGTCCGCGTTTAAGGCAGAAAGGCACGTCAGCGCCAAGCGATTTTCCTATCGCGGACAGCTCCGCTTCGGATATCGGTCTCCCGTACATATCGTTCAGCGCCGAAAGCGTCGCCGCGGCGTCGGACGAGCCGCCGCCGAGACCAGCCGACACCGGGATCCGTTTGTTCAGGTAAATCGCGGCTCCGCCGTCGACGCCGCTTTTTTCAAAGAACAGCCGTGCGGCGCGAAGCACGAGATTTCCGTCGTATTTCAGTTTTCTGTCGCTGCAGTCGAAGCGCACGCCCTTGCCGAGTTTTCCGAAAATCAGCTCGTCGTACAGCGTTATGCTCTGCATGACGCTTTCTATATTGTGATATCCGTCAGCCAGTTTTTCTCTTATCTCGAGAAAAAGGTTGAGTTTTGCCGGCGCTTTGACCGTCAATGTTTCTGACGATGACATAAATGTCGTTATTTCCTTTCTTTCAGTGAACTCAGCACGAGCATACAGCCGATCAGGCCGACCACGATACCGCCGACCGCCGCCGCGATGACCGCCCACATCGGGACGTTTCGCGTCAGCACTGCGACTATGCCTTCGCCAGTGGTCTCGGCTTCGGTTTCTGTCACGTCTTTATCGGCCGCGGTCGTGTCGGGTCCTTCTTCCGTCGTTTCCGGCTCGGTCCCGGTGTCGGGCAGCGGATCGGTCTGCACGTCAGGTTCGGTATCCGTCTCGGTCACGGTATCGGGATCCGTCTCCGGCGGTGCTTCGGTCTCTGTCTCCGTTTCCGTCTCCTCCATCACGTTATACTCGGGCATCCTTACAACGGTTATCCTGTATTCCGCGGTCGTTCCGTCCTCCGCCGTGACAATGACCGTTACGGCGTTGTCTCCGACGGAAAACTCCTCGCCTCCCTGCACCTGCGCGTGTGCCTTGCCGTCTTTGACCGAGACGGTGAAATCGGCGTTTGTGACCTCGTACGGCACGTAAACCGCGTAATCGAACACGTCATCCGACAGCGGCGGGGTCAGCGTGCCTTCCGAGCACCGCAGCCCGGAAAGCCCGGTCTCGGAGGACGCGACGTAGTCGGGATCCTGCTTCATCTTCGCCCTGATCGTATACGTCGTCGAATGCTCGCCGTCCTCGGCTTTGACTTTGACCCGTATCATATTGTCGCCGACGGACAGACGCGCTCCGCTCGTCTCGACGGACGCTTCGGAGTCGTTAGCCGTCGCCTTTACGCCGAGCGCGGCGAGCGTGTATTCGACTTCGCCGTCGATCTCGTATTCCGTAGTCTTCGGGCTGAACTCGGGTTTCAGCGTGTACCCCTCGACCGACAGGCTCTTGAGCGAGCTGTCCGTCGATAAAGGTCTGCTGACAGTGAGCGAATACGACGCGGTCAGACCGTTCAGCTCGTCGTTGCCGTCTGATACCTGCGTTACGTTCGCTTTGACCGTTATCTTGTCGCCGGTCGAGGCGTTGTTATTTACTTTGAAATTCAGCGTTATGACGGTCGACTGCGAGTTGATCGGCGATTTGAAACTGTTGTTCTCCTCCGCCCAGATCTGCAGCTTGCCGTCGCCGCCGTTGACCTCGACGCGCCAGTTTTTCAGAGCGCCGGACGACGACGTGTACGTCAGTTTCGACGTGTCGTAAGTTATGTCCGCGAGTATGCCGCAGATACCGCTGCCGTCAGCCTTGAAGGACACGGCGATGCTGTTTCCGGCGCGCGCCGAGGCGGGGCCGGTCAGCGAGAACGAAGCCTTGAATGCCGCCGTGACACAGACCGTCATTACGGCGATCATCGCCGCGGCGATAAGTACGCTTACAAGCTTTTTCATCTCTTCTTCCTCCTTTATCAATATCTGTTCTGCTCCGGCACGGTGCCGTTTTGTATGCAGTATTTCAATTTAAGATAGTCCGTTATCGTGATCTTGCCGTCGCCGTTGACGTCGCACGCGTATTCGGGGACTTTGTCGAGCGGTTTGGCGCTTTGTATCCTGTTCTTTATCTGCAGGTAGTCCGTTATCGTCGTCTTTCCGTCGCCGTTCACGTCGCCCGTTATGGCTATCGTGTATTTGTCGGCGATCTTTCCGTCCTTGTACAGTCTGACCTCGCAGCCGGTGCCGACCGTCTCGCTGCCTTTTATCTCTTTGCCGTTCTTATAAACGGTGAGCTTGTCCGGGTCCTTGAAATTCTTCAGAAGCGCCGTCACCGAGGTACCGGGCTTGACGAGGCTCGCAACGCCGTTTGCCGGGTTGAGGAAATAGACGCTTGATTCTATCTTCAGCACCTCAGGCATCGTGAAAGATACGCTTGAGATCGCCGAGGCTTCCGTCGTGTCCGTTTCGGCGTAGCGCTGATAAATGATGTACGCTTTGCCGGGAGTCAGGCCGTCGTACGCCGTCTTTGTCGAGAATTGTGAGTCTGCGCCGATCCTGTATTCACAGCCCGCGACGGCTTTGAGCCTCAGACTCGTCTCCGTCGCCACCTCGACCGCGGGCTTCGGCGGCGTCTGCGCTTTGCCCTTGCCTATCGTCA
>JAFZRM010000131.1 GCA_017619885.1 Clostridia bacterium
CTCCCCGGCGCCGAACATGGCGCCGTGATCGGTTATCGCGACCGCGGTCTGTCCGAGAGCCTTGACGGCTTTCGGTATATCGGCGACGCCGCACGCGCCGTCGAGCAGACTGTATTCGCTGTGTACGTGCAGATGGACGAAACTCACGCTTTTATACCCCGTTTGTATTTATCGGCGATCTCGACGATCCTCTTGAGTCTGTGGTTGATACCGGATTTCGTCAGCTTGGGAACGGAAAGCTCCGCGAGTTCCGCAAGCGACGCCTGCGGGTTCTGCAGTCTCAGATCCGCGGTCTTTTTTATATCCTCCGGCAGACTTTCGAGCAGTCCGTTGTTCTTCAGATATTCCACCGCGCTCATGACCTCCGCCGCGGCGCTGACTGTCTTTTTGATATTCGCGGTATCGCAGTTGACGGCGCGGTTCGCGAGCCCTCTGTTCTCGCGGATTATCGATTCGTTGATATAGTCGAATCCGGCGGAGTTCGCGCCGATATAAGCAAGAAAATCCGCAATATCGCTGTTCTTTTTATAGTAGATCACGTAATTCGATCCGCGTACGGTCAGGCGCGGCGCGATGCCGGCCTTCGTGCAGAGATCGACGGTGTCGGCTCCGAGATTCTTATAAGGCGTCGATATTTCAAGGTGGAAAGAGCTGTCAGGACGGCTGACCGTGCCGGCGGCGATGAACGCGCCGCGCAGATAATAAGAACGGCACTTCTCACATCTTCCGTCCGTGATATTTTTATTTACTCTGTACAGAGATATCGAGCCGCGGGGCATGTCCGCCGACATTTTGGCGATCTCTTTTCTGTCGGACACGGTTATTTTATAACTGTTCACCGCGCTCGTGCTCTCATCGTCCTCGCGGCTGTTCTTGCGCTCGGACACGTACAGATTGCACTTGATCCCGTATAACTCGGACAAAAGCTCTGCAACGTCGTTCGCGGCGGGCTCTATCTCCGTGATAAGCTTTATCTTTTCACGGCTGAATATCCCGGCGTACGTAAGTATTCCCATAAGAAACGCTTTTTTGCAGCAGCGTTTTACGGGAAGCTCCTCCGATAAGGACCTTTTCGTTTCACTTGAGAAAGACATCAGTCGATCACCCTTATCTCACACTCTATTTCAATGCCTTCGCGTTCTTTTATGACCTTTTTGATATGATCGACGAGCGTCAGCACGTCGCCGGCGGTCGCGCCGCCTTTGTTTATGACGAATCCCGCGTGTTTCTCCGACACGGCGGCGCCGCCCACGGTATATCCTTTCAGCCCCGCCTCCTCGATCATCTGACCGGTGTATCTGCCGGGATAACGCTTGAACGTAGATCCCGCGCTAGGATAATTAAGCGGCTGCTTGCTCTTCCTGCGTTCGATCAGATCGTCCATTTTCGCCTTTATAACTTCTTTGTCGTCGGGCGTAAGCTCCATAACGGCCGAAAGGATTATAAATCCGTTATCTTCAAATATGCTGTGTCTGTAGCCGAAGTTGCATTCTTCCGCGGATAACACGGCGATCCTGCCGGTATCAGGCGAAAAAGCCGTGACTGACCTGACGATATCCTTCATCTCCCCGCCGTACGCGCCGGCGTTCATGAATACCGCGCCGCCGACGGAACCGGGTATTCCGTACGCGAATTCGGCGCCCGATAATCCCGCGTTATACGCCGCGCGGCAAACGGTATGAAGCGGCGCGCCGCAGCAGGCGTAGACCGTTTTTCCCTCGACCCTGACGGAGTTCAGCGATTGCGTAAGTATCACCGCACCGTCGTATCCACTGTCGGAAAACAGAACGTTCGACCCGCAGCCGAGGACAGTATATCTTATCCCGAGCGACAGGCACTCGTTGACGGTGTTTATAAGCTCTCTTTCGCTTCCGGGATAGACCGCGGTGCACGGACCGCCGATCCTGAAAGTCGTGAATTCCGAGGCGTTCTTGTTTGCGTAAGGTATCCTGTTGTCGTTGAGAAACTCGATCAGTTTTTCCATATCTTCCTCACGGTATAATATCGGTATTATAATCATATTACTACAAAAATACGATTATTTCAAGGGTTTTTATTAAATATTTTTGCCTGCATACTCCGCATAAATATTCACGGCGTTCGTTAAATTGCATAAACCGTGTTTATTGCGTTCGCGTTTTGCGAATTTTGAGGGTATAAAAAAGGGCGTTTTCACGCCCTGTGTGCTCAGAGTATGATACATATCATGCCGCTGCTGCCCTCGTTTATGACGCGCTGCAGCGTCTCGGCGAACTTGTGTCTCGTCTGCTCAGACAGCCTATCCGTCTTCTGCGAAAGCCCCTCGTCCGCCAGTTCTTTCAAGGTCTTTCCGAACATGTTCGTGTTCCAGAGGTTTTCCGGCGCGCGGTCAAATTCGTCAGACAGGTACTTCACGAGGTCGCTCGACTGCTGCTCCGTTCCGACGACCGGATTTATCTCCGTCACAACGTCTACGCCGATCATGTGCGTCGTATGCGCCGACACCGTCAGCTTGACGCCGTAGCCGCCGGTCTGTTTAACAACTTTCGGCGTCTCGATGCTCATGTCGGACAGCTCGGGTCCCGCGACGCCGTAGCCCGTTTCCTCAGTCTGCTTCAGCGCCTGCGCGTACTTTCCGTATATCAGCTCGTTTTGCCTCATTCTCTTCACCGCCGTGAAAAGGTCCGCGTCGTCTCTTATATCGCAGCCGGATATTTCCGACACCGACGCGTAATACAGCCCCGGATCCGTCGCCGCTGTCAAAGTCACGCGCCCCGTTCCGTAGTCCGTGTTGTCTATCGTAACAGACGCGATGTTCTCGTCGTCCGTCATGTGTGACAGCGCCTCAGCCGCGTCCTTGATCTTGTCAACGCGCGAGCATAGCTTCAGCGCCGTCTCTCTTATCGATTTATTGACCGCGTGCCCGTATCCGAGCGCCGAAAGATAATCCGGCAGCATTATATCGAACTCCGTGACCGGGAACTGCGGCAGGATCATTTCAAGTATCCGCACGATATCGTCGCCGTCGAGCTGCGTGCAGTTGACGAGCGCGACCGGCGCTCCGTATTTCTCCTCGAGCTCATACGCGAGCGCGTTGCTTTGCGGATCGCGCGTGTCGGCGCAATTGAGTATCACGACGAACGGTTTTCCGTACTTTTTAAGCTCCGCCGCTGTTTTTTCCTCCGCCGCAACGTAATTCTCGCGCGGTATTTCGCCGATCGTGCCGTCCGTCGTCACGAGCATCGCGATCGTGCAGTGCTCCGATATGACTTTCCGCGTCCCGAACTCCGCCGCCTCGTCGAAGCTCATCGCCTCCTGCGACCACGGCGTATGTACCATTCTCGGTCTTCCGTCCTCCGTCAGTCCTTCCGCGCCTTCCACGATGAAGCCCACGCAGTCGATCATCCGTAAAAGAAACGAAGACGTGCCGTCGACTCTGACCGTAACGGCCTTTTCCGGTATGAATTTCGGTTCGGTCGTCATCACGGTCTTTCCCTGCGAGCTCTGAGGCAGCTCGTCTCTCGCACGGCGTCTTTCCGCATCGTCTTCTATGTTCGGCAGAACGAGCGTCTCCATGAAGCGTTTTATAAACGTGGATTTTCCGCTCCTCACGGGTCCCACGACGCCCACGTATATCTGCCCGTCCGTCCTTTTTGCGATATTTTCGTATATTTCGTTGCCGTTCATATCATCCCTCCGCTGTATACTTTTCGATATATGTATATTCACGGTCCGCGGGATTATGCGCGGCGGGATGATTATTTCATCTTTGAATACAGCGCGGCTTTGCCGTCGCGCCCCGTTTCTTTTATGACGCCAATATATTCGAGCACCTTCAGCGTGCGCCAGGCGTTCGCGCCTTCTCTTATTTTCAGGATCTTATATATCTGCTTCGCCCTGTACTCGCCGTCCGGTATTTCGGGACACATCTGCTTCAAATCGCTTATACCCCTGAATTCGGTGATGGTGGTGAGCGCCGCGGGCACTTTGTCGTACTTGCTCGCGCGGATCTTTCTGTCGGCGCCGTATCCGTTGAGCAGACGCACGTCATCGCACTCGACGTATGCGACGGTAAGAGTTAGTGAAGGATCGTCAAGAAACTCACGCACGGCGTAAAGCTGAGGTAACAGATCCGTAAACGTACCGCGTTTGCCCGAAAGCCGGCGTGACGTCGTCTCGCCCGTCTGCGGATCGACCCAGACGACGTATCTTCTGACGATCAGCGGATACACCACGTTCACCTTATAATGCGGCAGAAACGCCGCGAGCTTGTCCTTCAGATGCGAAAAGCTGCCCGTCTGTATCTCGTATACCGTTTCCCCGTCGTACGCGTCGCAAATCTTGCCGAACAGCTGTTTTTCATGCAGCGAACCGTCCTGGCAGAAATAATATTTGAGAGTTTTATGCAGAGTTTTTTCTTTATAAGTTCCGATATCTGACCCGTCTCCGCGCGCTTCGAGCGCTTCGCGGAAACGCGTTTCGTCCGCTTTGATTTCCGTCATATCATCACCTCACGGATATGATATCATAAACGCGCCGACCAATCAAGCCCCCGGCGTGATAAAAAAACAAATATTCTTTGAAATTTATGCATTGATTTTTTCATCATCGCGATATACAATATAAATATACTGAATGAAAGGAAGGTAACAAAATGAAAAATCTTGTTATAAGACTCAGGGAGATCAAGGACGTGTATGATTTCGTGGGTATAGTTACCTCGTATACCGGAGATATAGACATCGTCAGCGGCCGCTACAGAGTCAACGCGAAGAGCATTATGGGTATATTCGCGCTCGATCTTACCCAGCCTCTCGATCTTGAGATCTACGGCGACGATCCCGATTCGGTGACTGATAAACTCAGCCGTTTCCTTGCGTAATCCCGCATAAGTCTATCCGCCTTTTTCATATACTGTACAAACCATAAAGGAGTACGGTTTATGAAAAAGGCTTTTTCTTTGTTTTTGATCACGGCTCTGCTCTTTTCCCTTGCCGCGCCTTGCCGCGCGGTCGAATTTTCAGAGGAGCTCAACTGCCGCTCGGCGATACTGATCGAGGCGGGTTCAGGCACTGTGTTATATGAAAAGAACGCCGATCAGCCGCTGCCGCCGGCGTCTGTCACGAAGATAATGACGCTGCTGCTCGTCTGCGAAGCGCTCGATTCCGGCAAAGTCGGGCTCGGCGACGTCGTACCGGTATCCGAGAACGCGTCGAAGATGGGCGGATCGCAGGTGTATCTGAAAGTCGGCGAGGAGATGACGCTTCAGGATATGCTGAAATCCGTCGTCGTGTCAAGCGCGAACGACTGCGCCGTCGCGCTCGCCGAATATATCGCCGGGAGTGAGATCGCGTTCGTCTCGATGATGAATGAACACGCCGAAAAGCTCGGCATGAAGAACACGAATTTTGAAAACGTGACGGGGCTCGACGACACCGTGAAAAATCACGTCAGCAGTGCGCGCGATATCGCGATAATGTCGGCAGAGCTGTTGAAGCACGCTTATATCACGCAGTACACGACGATATGGATGGACACGATAAGAGACGGTCAGTTCGGTTTAACGAACACAAACCGGCTCATACGCTTTTATAAAGGCTGCAACGGCTTGAAAACCGGCATGACGGCGAAGGCCGGATACTGCGTATCGGCGACCGCGGAACGCGGCGGGATGCAGCTTATAGCCGTCATAATGGGTTCGCCGAGCCGCGATATAAGAAACGAGGCCGCGTCGAGGCTGCTCGACTTCGGCTTTGCAAACTACGGCGTTTATTCCGTGAAAGGCGAGGAGCTTCCGCCGCTTAAGCTTACCGGCTCGCTCGGATCGGAGCTGAAGATCAGGCACGGAGATTTCAGCGTCCTTCTGCCGTCGTCGGACCTGCGCGAGGTCATCTATGAAACGCATCTGCCCGATCACGCCGAGGCGCCGCTGAAAGAGGGCGACGAGATCGGAAGGATTGAATTTTTCTGCCGCGGAAAGCCGGTCGGCGAGGTCGCGATAACCGCCTGCGGGGACGCACCGCGCATCGGATACGGCGCCATGCTCGCGCGTATGCTGTCACATTTTCTGATGTTAAAATAAATGTTAATTTTAAGACTTGCAATATCTCAACTTACGGTTTACAATTAAAGAAAAACGTAAGGGGATATTGTGTTATGGCGATCAGTTTGAAAACAGGCTTCTGCGACGGATTCGTATCCGAAAAAGACGTTGAGATCATCAAGCCGGAAGTAGTCGCGGCGAGAAAAACGCTTGAAGAAGGCACGGGAAAAGGCTCAGACTTCACCGGTTGGGTCAGACTTCCGTACGACTATGACAGAGAGGAATACGCGAGGATAAAGGAAGCGGCGAAACGCATCCAAAAAGACTGCGACGTATTTATAGTTATAGGTATAGGCGGTTCTTATCTCGGAGCGCGCGCGGCGATCGAATTCGTGAAAAGCCCGCTTTACAACAGCCTTGAAAAAGATACTCCCGATATATATTTCGCGGGCAACAGCATCAGCCCGACGGCGCTTTCAGAACTTTTGCAGATCTGCGAAGGCAAGGACGTCTGTGTCAACGTGATAAGCAAATCCGGCACTACGACCGAGCCCGCCGTCGCTTTCCGCATTTTCCGCGAGCTTCTCGTAAACAGATACGGCAAGGAAGAGGCCGTAAAACGCATCTACGTTACGACGGACAAGGCGCGCGGCGCGCTCAAGAAACTTGCCGACGCCGAAGGCTGCGAGACTTTCGTCGTTCCGGACGACATAGGCGGCAGATATTCAGTGCTGACTGCGGTCGGATTGCTGCCGATAGCTGTCGCCGGCATCGACACCGACGAGATGCTTCGCGGAGCGTATGACGCCGCCGAAAAGTTCAGGGGATCGGATTTTGAAGAAAACGACGCGATGAAATACGCGGCTTACAGGAATATTCTTTACAGATCCGGAAAGACCACGGAGATCATGGCGTCGTACGAGGCCGGATACGCGATGATGAACGAATGGTGGAAACAGCTTTACGGTGAAAGTGAAGGCAAGGACGGCAAAGGCCTGTTCCCCGCATCGGTCATTTTCTCGACGGATCTCCATTCGCTCGGCCAGTACATTCAGGACGGCAGAAGGAATCTGTTCGAGACCGTCATCAGCTTCAAGGCCCCCACGGCCGACGTTACGATACCGTTTGACGCCGAAAATTCCGACGGGCTGAACTTCCTCGCCGGTAAAACGCTTTTCGAAGCCAACGCCAAAGCGGAAGCGGCGACGATACTCGCGCACTGCGACGGCGGCGTGCCGAATCTCGTGCTGCAGTTTGACAAAAAAGACGCGTACAACTTCGGTTACGCGGTGTATTTCTTCGAATACGCCTGCGGCATATCCGGTTACACTCTCGGCGTGAACCCATTCGACCAGCCCGGCGTCGAAGCGTATAAAAAGAACATGTACGCGCTTCTCGGCAAGCCCGGATTCGAAGAACGCGCCGTGGAGCTTCGCGCAAGGATCGGAGAATAAGCCTAAATTTGAATTTTAGGTAAATTCCGCGCAAAAATCACAAAAATCACTTGCATTTTCCACTTACATACTGTATAATGGAATCAGAAACGGCAAACGGAGGTTTTAATATGTTATCACTTATTGTCGGCGTAAAAGGTACCGGTAAAACAAAGCACCTGATCGACCTGACCAACAAGGCTCTTGCAGAATCGAAAGGCAACGTCGTATGTCTTGAAAAAGGCAACAAACTTAGGTACGATATCAAGCATCAGGCAAGGCTGATCGACACGAGCGAGTATTTCATTGAGGACGGTCAGTCGCTTTACGGTTTTATCGCCGGCATCCTCGCAAGCGACCACGATATCACGCACATCTTTATCGACTCCGCGCTGAAGATCTGCGGCAACAACACAGAGACGTTTGACAGATTCCTTGACGAATGCGGCAAGCTCGTCGCACTGCGCGACGGACTCGAGGTCGTCGCCACCGCTTCGATCGCCGTTGAGAACGTCACCGAAACGATGAAAAAATACATAGAAAAATAAAAAAAACGGGCAAACGCCCGTTTTTTTATCCGCGCCGCTCATCTGTCAGCGGCCTGTCCCAGAAGATCTTTCCGCCGTGCTCGGATGCTGTCGCATCGGCAGTTTCACGGAGGCCGTCAAGATACACGGCCTCTTTTTTCTTTGATCTTCTGCCCTTCCCCTCGAAAACGGTCTTTGAAAAATACGCGTCGTACGACACCGCGAAATCCTCCTCGTCCCTGTGCGGGAAGAAGTTGACCGAGACGTCGTATCTGATCGTCCCGCAGTCGGATTCCGCCGTCAGCTTTACGACCGCCGCGCGGCGCGGTACGCCGTTGTATTCGCATTCGCCTTCAAAATATCTTTCGTATACGTCCGTCGTTTTCATTATCGCCCCTCCGATAGATTTTTATCACGGTCTCAGCACATCTGCTGCACGACGTTTTTTATCGTGTCGAGAAACGCTTCCTCACCGACCGTGTTGATTTTGTAAAACATCGCCTGACTGCCGCCCGAGGTTATCGCGCAGAGACGGATGACGCCGTCTTCGCCCTCGAACATCGTAACGTTCATGCTGACGCGGTTCCCGCCGAACCAGCTGTATCTTTCGAATACCCGCACCGCGCAGCGCGTTTGCCCGGACGTGAAGTCGCAGCCGTCCTCAAGCGTCGCGGACGTGCTTGCGGACAGCACTCCCGCCTCGATCGCTTTTACGGTGCTGTCAAAATCTCCTCTGAGATCCGCCGTGAATTTTGCCATCCTCCCCACCTCACCTTCCGTTCGTTATGATATTGTACACTTTTGCCGGATCCTTGACGTTAGAGATCACGATGCTTCCCTGATTCTGCCCCGGCAGCATCGGGAAAAAGTTCGAATGATCGCTCACGTTATAAGTACCGCCTACGGAAACAGATCCGTATCCGTATTTATTCATTACGGACATCTGTATAAGCGGCAGCGGATCCAGATTTATGAATTTTGCTTTGCCGCGGTAATACTGGATCACTTTTTTATTCGTTACTGCGTATTTCGTATATTTCCGGAGCAAATAAGGCTGTATAAACAGGGTATATACGAAGAACGTGCCGCCTGCCCAGAAAGGTATCATAAAAAGCAGAAATAAATACGAACCTTCACCCGAAGCCGCCTGAAGGATCAGGCTTACAGTCGCCATAATGACTCCGCCGCACCATACGGTCATAAAAGGAATAAGGAACAGATATGTCGGGTTGAATCCGGTCTTTTTCTCCGATTTCCCGCTCCATTTTACGTATTCGCCGACGGAAAGGTATTCTCTGTACCAGCTGTTGTCATAGTATTCTTCTTCGTCTCTCATTTCAGCGCCTTCTTTCCATTATATACCTGCTTCCGAGATCTTCTCTTACGGTAAAACCGTATTTTTGATAAAGTTTGAGCGCGGGCGTGTTGCGTTTGAACACGTAGAGGAAAAAGTCTGCGTCCTCGTCTTCGAGGATGTGATCGAGCACGCGCGTGCCGATGCCCCGGCCTCTGTACTCTTCAAACAGATAGAAGTCGTCAAGCTCGCGTTCTTCGCCTTCTCCGCATACGCGGTAATAGCCGCAAAGCGCGCCGCCGCAATATATCCGCGTATATTCCGTGACGTTTTCGCGTATCTTCTTTTCAAGCCACGCCAACACTTTGCTGAGGTCGACCGACGCGGGATCCTCGTATTTCTCCACGGTTTCCCGGCACATCCCGTATATGCGCCCGGCGTCCTCCGGGCGCGCCCGTCCGTACGTTATATCCATAAAACACGCCGCCTTCTTTGTTTTTCCGATACGATTATACCGCACGCGGCGCCGTCTGTCAACCTTTATTAAAGCGATTTAATAATTCTTAAGAATTCTTAATAATTCCGCCGAGTTGAAATTTTCTTCACTTTTTTTCGGTTTCATCTTGACAATCGAACATTTGTTTGGTATAATACGGTCAAGAACATTTGTTCGAGGGAGATATGAAAACGATACTTCACGTCGATCTTAATAACTTCTACGCTTCCGTTGAATGCATGTACGATCCGTCGATCCGCGGTCTGCCCGTCGCGGTCTGCGGCGACGTCGAGCTGCGCCACGGTATAGTGCTCGCGAAAAACTACGCGGCAAAGGCGGCGGGCGTAAAGACTGGTTACACTATCGCC
>JAFZRM010000132.1 GCA_017619885.1 Clostridia bacterium
CGTATGCTCAATCAAACGAAAAGTCCAGTACTCGCAGCAGCGTTAAGAAAACGCTCCGGGGGAGCGTTTTTAGAGGTGACCGAAGAATTTTGCGAAGCACGCATAAACTAGTCTGTACAAATTGCTTCGCAAAATTCAAGACGAGTCCCGTATGCTCCACCAGAAAACCCGATGCGAAAGCATCGGGTTTTCAACTAAATCCGTCCTTACGGGAACCCCCATTGCTCACGAGTTCGCAACGGGGAACCCCTATTACGGACGGGTGAAATCACTTCGTGATGAAATCGCTTCGCGATGAAATCCGCACTGACGTACGGGATAAAGAGGACGGATTAAATTTCATCGAGAGCGAAGCGAACGATTTCATCCGAGGACGAAGTCTGAGGATTTCACCGCGGCTTTCCGTCGGGGTCCCCGGCGAATCGCGAACAGCGATTCGTGGGGAACGGACGCCGCGATTTCACCTTACGTTGTCTCATTCTCTATTCATAAACGAAATGACGCCGCCGTGCGCCTTTTTTATTTCCGCATCCCGAAAATTCCTGTTGACACGGCCGTTATGCCGTGTTATAATAAGATGAATACAGAAAGGGAGAGACTATGAAGAGATTTGCGTCAGCGCTTCTCGCCGCGCTTATGATCTGCGCCTGCGCCGGGTGCACGAACCCGCAGGATACCCAGACCGTGACGGACGCGACGGCGGAGCCGGATACGGCGGTGCCGGTCACGACCGCGGAGGAGACGACCGGAGAAGAGCAGAAGGAGGAGATCGGAATGCAGATAATACCCGATATTAAATTCGAGACCGGGATGAGGCTCATCACACAGAAGGACCACAGCAACGGCGACGCCATAAAAACGTTCGGCAAACACAGCTTTTACGGCGGCAAAGTCAATCTCGCCACGGTGCGCTGGCGTCTGGCGCAGTGGGACTCCGGGCCGGATCTGTCCGAATGCATCATCGAGGCGGGCGACAGCACGATAACGGACGGTAAATGGCGTCAGTTTTCATACGATCCGGAAGAGAATATGATGACTTTCCGCCTCGATACGTCCGCATATTATCAGGGCAGGCCTGCCGTTGCAGGCGATTACTGGCCGCATCTGCTGATAGAACAGGACGATTTCGGATACGCGGATCTCGACCGCGACACCCGCGAATACTATAAATGCAGAAGCGAGAAGATCGTGCTTTCGATGGATATCCGCCTAGGCGATTATAAAGAGGTCGCGATAGACGGCGACTGGGTGCGCGCCGCGCAGTTTCTGCTTTACTTCTACGTTAAAGGTATAAACACGAACGATTTCTGCTGGTTCGGCATACAGCTTTTCGACAACCGCGTCGAAAAAAACGAGCATTACGTCGGCTACGACGGCGGCAAAGCCGACGCGTCCGGCGCGATGATCTACTCCATCGGCTCAAAATACGTCTATCCCGGCGAAAGCCTCTGGAAAGACGGCGCGCCCCGCCCGAACGGCGACTGGGTGCATATCGAGATAGATATCAGACCGTATCTCGACGATATGTTCGAGCGCGGCCGCGCCGACGGCTATTTCAAAGCCGGCTCGATCAAACAACTGTGTATCAGCGGCATGAATATGGGTTGGGAGACTATCGGTACGTTCGACCATACAATGTACGTTAAAAATCTCGCGCTGACGTCGTATCCGACGGGTAAATAAGAACGTAAAAGGTGAAATAAAATCCACCCGAAAGGGTGGATTCAGTTAAAAAACCTCGTCTTTCGACGAGGTTTTTTTCTGGTGGAGACAGAGAGATTCGAACTCTAGACCTTTCGCACGTCAAGCGAATGCTCTAACCAGCTGAGCTATGTCTCCGTTGCGGTTGTAAATTGCATTATAGCACAGCACATAATGAAAATCAAGACATAAGATTGAAATAAATGTGTAAATTTGATGAACGAAAACTCCGCTGTTTTTCAAAACAGTACTTGATTTTTCAGCGCCGGAATGGTATAATACTGCTGACCGCGAACTGTGAGACAGCCGCGCGGAAATAATATAGTGAGGTCAGTTTATGGAATTTACCGAACAGTGCAGACCGTTGTCTGTGTTTAAATTTTTCGAGCTTTTGTCGTCGGTGCCGCACGGGTCCGGCAACACAAAGGCGATAAGCGACATTTGCGTCGGTTTCGCGGAAAAGCGCGGGCTTGAATATTACCGCGACGAATACAACAACGTGATAATATACAAACAAGGCTCGAAGGGCAGGGAAGACCTGGCGCCGGTTATCATCCAGGGCCACCTCGACATGGTCTGCGCAAAGAACCCGGACGATCCGATCGACATGGCGAAGGAGCCGATAAAGCTCAGCGTCGACGACGGATATCTGCACGCCGTCGGCACGTCGCTCGGCGGCGACGACGCGATAGCCGTCGCGATGGCGCTCGCGATACTCGACGACGATACGCTCCCGCATCCGCCGATCGAGGCGGTGTTCACCACCGACGAGGAGACCGGTATGTTCGGCGCCGCGGGGCTCGACGCGTCGAGGCTGACGGGCAGACGGATGCTCAACATCGACTCCGAGGAGGAGGGCGTTTTCACCGCGGGCTGCGCCGGCGGCGTCCGCGCCAACTGCTCCATCCCTGTCAGCCGCGAGAAATGCGGCGACGGTGTGCAGGTGTACGAGATCACGGTCGGCGGGCTTCTCGGCGGCCATTCCGGCTGCGATATAGACAAGGAGCGCGCCAGCTCGAACGTGCTCGCGGGCAGGTTCCTGTTCGCGGCGACGAAGCTGCTGCCTCTGCGCCTCTGCTCGATGAGCGGCGGCGAATTCGACAACGTGATACCTGGGAAGACCGTCGCCGTCGCGGCAGTGTCGGAGATCGACGGTAAAAGATTCGAGGCGCTGGCCGAAAAATACGCTGCCATCTATTCATCCGAGCTGCAGAGCTGCGATCCCGGCGTGACGCTTACTGTGAAGAAAGTGAAGAAGCCGAAGGACGCGCTGACGCTGCCCGATACCGCGAAGGTCCTCACGGCGCTGCGCATCCTGCCTAACGGCATCCAGCACATGGACCCGGATCTGAAAGGGCTCGTGCAGACGTCGCTCAACATGGGAGTGCTGAGGCTTAACGAAAACAGCTTCGATTACAGCTTCGCGATCCGCTCGTCCGTCGCAACGCGCAAACAGGAACTGCTTGAAAGAGTCGTCACGGTGACGGAGCTGCTCGGCGGATCGGTGACAACGCACGGCGCGTATCCAGGCTGGGAATACAAAAGAGTCTCGCCGCTGCGCGACAAGGCGCTTCAGGCGTACCGCGACGTTTACGGCGCGGAGGCTGTGATCTCGGCGACTCACGGCGGGCTTGAATGCGGGCTTTTCGCCGACAAACTGCCCGGGCTCGACTGCATCTCGTACGGTCCCGAGCTTCACGACGTCCATTCCGTCAGAGAACGGCTCGGCGTCGCCTCCGTCGGACGCGTTTACGATCTGACCTGCCGCATCCTCGAACTTCTCGACTGAACAGAATAAAACGACCCCGGTCCGTCGATAATCGGACCGGGGTTTTTTATGGCTGTTATTTTCATTCGCACGGTTATAATCTACGCGGTGCTTTTCGCCGTGCTCAGGCTTATGGGGAAGAGGCAGATCGGCGAGCTTCAGCCGTCGGAGCTCGTCAGTACGCTGATACTGTCGCAGATCGCCTCTCAGCCGATAGCGAGCCAGAGCATACCGCTTTCATACGGGATCGTCCCGGTCGTCGCCGTCGTCTGCCTCGAGGTCATCGCCTCGTATCTTACGACGCGCGTGCCGGCGCTGAAACGGATCTTCGTCGGGCGGCCGAGCATACTGATCGACCGCGGCAGGATAGATCAGGCTGAGCTGCTGCGCCAGCGCGTGACGGTCGAGGAGCTGATGTCAGAGCTGCGCTCGAACGGTGTCGCCGATCCGGGCGACGTCTATTACGCGGTCATGGAGGAGAGCGGAAGCATATCCGTACTGCTCAAAGCCCCGGCGTCGCCGCCGGCGCGGCAGGATCTCGGAGTCGAAGCGGACGAGCGCGGCATGGCGCGGCTCGTCATATCGGACGGCGTTATCAACCGCGAAAATCTCGCCGCCCTCGGCAAAAACGAGCGCTGGCTGATGAAGCGCCTCGGCGAGGCGGAGCTTACCGCCGCCGACGTTTTCGTCATGACGTGCGACGAGAAGTCGAACGTACGTATAGTCAAAAAACGCGGGAAGGGAGGAGGATCATGAGGGCTCTGTATTTATCCGCGGCGCTGCTTACGGCAGCCGTCGTATACGTTTTTTCATCGACCGCATATCTGTCGGGCTTTTTTTCGGAGCTTCTCACATATACAGAAAACATGCCAAACGATCCGGCGGACGCGGCGGGGCCGCTCGACGAGCTGCTAGACAAATGGGAGCGCGGCAAGCCCGCCGTTATAATGCTCGTCGACCGCGGCGAGGCGGACGGCATAGACACGGCGTTGCAGTGGCTGCTCGGCGCCGTGGAATCGGGCGACGGAAAAGAATATACCGCAGCCGTCGCCGGTCTGCGGTATGAGATAGGACAGATAATGAGCTTCATCCGCCCCTGCGCGGAAAACGTGCTATGATCAGCCGACGAATTCGTAGCCCTGCTCCTCGACCGCGGCTTTGATCACGCCGTCCGGCACGTCCTTTGACAGCGTCAGGATCGCCGTGCCTTTTTCGTGACTCGTTACGGCGGATTCCACGCCGTCAAGCGCCTCGAGCGCTTTTTTTACTCTCGCCTCGCAGTGCGGGCACATCATACCTTTGATAAATACCGTTTTTTCCATGTTTTTCTCCTCCGTATCAGTATCATGATCATGCGCCTTCTCCGGCGCTTCTTTGTTTTCGAATTTTACCGGCTTGAACAGGTTGAGCCTCAGCGCGTTCATTACGACGCAGAAACTTGAAAGGCTCATCGCCGCCGACGCGATCATCGGATCGAGCGTCAGCCCGAGACCGCTGAACACGCCCGCCGCGACGGGTATGCAGACGGCGTTGTAGATGAAAGCCCAGAACAGGTTTTGATAAATCGTGTGCAGCGTCCTGCGAGACAGTTTTACAGCGTTTACGACGTCAACCGCCGCACTCTTCGTCAGCACCACGTCCGCCGCGTCGACGGCTATATCCGTCCCGGCGCCGATCGCGATGCCGATATCCGCGGCCGTCAGCGCCGGCGCGTCGTTGATCCCGTCGCCGACCATCGCGGCTTTTTTGTCTTTTGAAATGCGCCGGATCACCGCTTCTTTTTCCTGCGGCAGAACGCCGGCGACCACGTCAGAAACGCCTATACGCGCGCCGACCGCCTTTGCGGTCCGCTCGTTGTCGCCGGTCAGCATCGTGACGGCGACGCCCATCTCGCAAAGCTCCCGCACCGCGAAGGCGCTGTCTTCCTTTTCCGTGTCGGCTACCGCGACGATCCCGGCGAGCACGCCGCCGTACGCGAAGTACAGAGGCGTCTTTCCCTGATCCGACAGCGCCGCCGCGGACCTTTCCGCGTCGTCCGATACTTCGCAGTGTTCTTTGATATAAGCGAGGTTACCGCCGTACGCCGCCGTCCCGTTCACGGTGCCGGAAAGACCTCTGCCCGGCACGTTTTCAAAATCGCCGCATTCGGCGGGCGCTGTGCCGCTTGATGACGCGTAAGATTTGATCGCTTTTGCGAACGGATGCTCGCTTTTCTCCTCTAGTGCAGCGGCGACAGATACGAGCTCGTCCGCGGTCATACCCGACGGCAGAACGTCGGTGACCTGCGGGACGCCCTTCGTCAGCGTTCCCGTCTTGTCGAACACGACGGCTTTGACTTTTCCGGTCTCTTCAAGCGCTTCCGCGGTCTTGAAAAGGATGTTGTTTTTCGCCGCCACGCCGCTGCCGACCATTACCGCGACAGGGGTCGCGAGTCCGAGCGCGCACGGACAGCTGATGACGAGAACGGATCTCCCGCGCGCGAGACTGAATCCGATACCGCGGCCGATGATAAGCCATACGACCGTGGTTATCAGCGCTATGATCATGACCGCGGGCACGAACACGCCCGATACTTTGTCAGCAGTTTTAGCGATCGGCGCCTTTGACGCCGACGCGTCGGCGACGGCTTTTATGATGTGCGAAAGCGTCGTGTCCTCGCCGACCGCCGTCGCGCGGCATCTGACGTAGCCGGTGCGGTTGATCGTCGCGCCGCTGACCGTGTCGCCCGGCGATTTTTCCGCCGGCACGCTCTCGCCGGTAAGCGACGATTCGTCGACGGTGCATCTTCCCTCAACGACGACGCCGTCCGTCGGAATCTTCTCGCCGGGATAGACTGCGAACACGTCGCCGACTTTCAACTCCGAAACTACGACCGTGATCTCACCGCCGTCCTTTATCAGGTGAGCCGTGTCCGGCATAAGCTCGGACAGACCTTTCAGCGCGCTCGTCGTCCTGCCCTTCGAATACGATTCGAGAGTCTTGCCGAGCGTTATCAACACGAGGATCATCGCCGCGCCTTCAAAATAGAATTCGTGCATGAGCGAAGCGGCTTTTTCCGCCTCGCCCGATGAGGCCGCGGCGGTCATCAAAAACAGTATCGCCGTGCTGTAGACGAACGACGCGCCCGAGCCGAGCGATACGAGCGTATCCATGTTCGGCGCGCCGTGAAACAGCCCTTTAACGCCTGACACGAAGAATCTGCCGTTTATTATCATCACGGCGGCGGACAGTATCATCTGAACAAGTCCGATTGCGACGTGATTGCCGTGAAGGGGAGGCGGCAGCGGCCAGTCCCACATCGTGTGGCCCATCGAAACGTACATCAGCGGCAGAAGTATGACCGCCGACACGATGAAGCGGAGAAGCAGTTTCCTCGTCTCGCCGCCCGTGTCTTTCATATCTTTTGCAGCGGGGGCGCCGTCGGCCGACGAGGCGCCGTAGCCGGCGCGCCGCACCGCCGAGATCACCTGCTCGGCGGTCGCCGTGCCTTCGACGCTCATGTCGCCGGTCAGCAGATTTACGCTGCATTCGGTCACGCCGTCAAGCCCCGACACGGCTTTTTCAACTCTGCTGCTGCACGCCGCGCAGCTCATACCCGTGACTTTATATTTCTTCTTCATTTTATTATCCTGTCGAGCGCCGCGACGAGTTCCTCCGTCTTTTCGGTGTTCCCTTGCTTGATATCGTTCGCCACGCAGGTCCTTATGTGCTCCGATAAAAGCTCTCGGCGGAACGCCGACAGCGCGGAGGTCGCCGCCGAGACCTGCATCAGGACGTCTATGCAGTACGCGTCGCCCTCGACCATCGCGCGGATCCCGCGGATCTGTCCCTCGATGCGTGACAGACGGTTCGTCAGCTTTTTAAGCTCGTCCTGTGATCTTACTTTTTTACGGTGGCAGCAGTTGTTTTCCATACCGTCGCTCCTTTAGTTTTTCAACGCTATTATATACCCCATGGGGGTATATTTAAACGAAAAAATGTGGCGTATTTGTAAAATAAAAAAGGGAGGAGAAAAAAACGATCCCGCCGCGGCGGGATCGACAGAGCTGAATTGAAGCCTGACGGCTTCAGCTAAATTGAAAGCCTGCGGCTTTCAGCTAAATTGAAGCCTGGCGGCTTCAGCTAAATTCGCCCTGCGGGCGAGCTAAATTGACCTGCGGTCAGCTAAATTGAAGCCTGACGGCTTCAGCTAAATTGAAAGCCTGCGGCTTTCAGCTAAATTCGCCCTGCGGGCGAGCTAAATTGACCTGCGGTCAGCTGAATTGAAGCCTGACGGCTTTCAGCTGATGGAAAATCAGAATTTGATGATTTCGGGCGGAGCGCCGAACGACGAGATGACCGCGGTCGCGTCTTTGCAGTAGAACACCTCGGTGTTGCCGTCATTTTCGTCGTACATGCCGCGCAGATCGGGATACGCGTCGAGCATGGATTTC
The DNA here is from genome assembly GCA_017619885.1 of Clostridia bacterium. Classification (GTDB taxonomy): domain Bacteria; phylum Bacillota; class Clostridia; order Oscillospirales; family CAG-272; genus UBA1248. The sequence goes on from JAFZRM010000132.1 coordinate 7,903, forward strand.
TTCGCCTCGTATCTGTCGTCCTCGATCAGCTCGCAGGTGAGGCGGATCCACGCGCCTTTAATGAAAGCGCAGATCTCCGCTTTCGGGTTTTTGTGCAGCTGCGCCGAGACGGCTTTTTTCTTTCCCGTCTGGATATACAGCTTGCCGTCGAAGACGTTGACCGTGCCGAACGGTCTGACTCTCGGCTGACCGCAGTCGTCCGTCGCCAGATAATACACGCCGGCGTCCTTCAGAAACGCGCATACTTTTTCCATATCGTCAATCCTCCCAGATAACGTTATCTTTTCCCGCTCCGATCTCGAAGTGGTATTTAACTATGCCTAAATCGGTCTTTGAACACGGCCCGAGCAGGGCTTTCGCCGAGACTTTGCCGTCTTTGTACACGATCAAAAACCGCTGCTGATTTATCGCCGTCGGCGCGAGCGCCGCGGCTTTCATTCCATCCATAAACCAGTCGGGCACCGGCTCTTTCGCTTTGTAAAGCCGCTCAAGCGGCTTGCTTCTGTGCGGGACGCCCTGGGTCTGACCGTGGCCGAGCGCGATCAGATCGAATATCTTAAAGCCCTCGGGGATGCTGACCGGGACCGCGCCCTTCTCAAAAGTCAGCGCGACCCAGCAGGTGTTGAGCCCCAGCGTCTGCGCAAGCAGGACAAGAGCTTCGCCGTAGTATCCGACCGCCTCGTCATCGCCCTTGCGCGCCGCCATCACGATGTAGTTGCGGCAGCCGGAGAACGAGCCGTACGACGGCTTTTCCGCCATAAACGCGCCGGGTTCGTCAAGGCAAAGGCTTATCGCCATACCCGTCTTTTCGTTGATCTCGTCGATCTTTTTCTTCAGTATTTCCGCCTTCTCCGGCTCCACCGGCTCCGGCGTGTACCGCCTCACGCTGTGGCGGCTGAGAATCGCTTCGTATTCGGTCATTTTATCCCTCCTCTGCGCTTCGCCGCGGTACACGCGGCGCCCCTGCCGGACGATATAAGCTCTTCCATGAACTTCTCCGGCTCCTTGCGGTAATAATCCTGATGGCGCTCCTCTGCGCGCCAGAACGTTTTATACGGTTCAATACTTACAAAGACCTTTTCGTGACTTTCAAGCAGATGCGCGACCTTCGCCTCCGCCGTTTCTTTTTCTTCGGGACAGGTACAGTACACGGCGAGCGTGTACGATCTGCCGCGGTCGATGAACTGATCGCCGCCGTCCTCTACGTCGACCGATCCGAAAAACAAGTCGAGAAGAGCGGGGAAGCCGATCACGTCCTCGTCGTATTCTATCCTTATCGCCTCGCGGTGGCCGGTGCGCTGAGCCTTCACGTCCTCGTAGCACGGATCGGGCTCGTCGCCGCCGCAGTAGCCGCTGACCACGCTTTCGACGCCCGGCTCGGCGGCGAAGACCGGCGTCACGCACCAGAAACAGCCGCCGGCAAGATACGCGTATCTCACAGTATCGCCTCTATAACCGCCGCGAGCTTCTGCAGTCCTTCGCGGTCCCCGTCCGAGAACCTGCCCTTTATCGGGCTGTCGATGTCGAGCACGCCGACGACCTTTCCGTCCTTGTGAAGCGGCACGACGATCTCGGACGCGGAATCGGCGTCGCAGGCGATGTGTCCCTTAAATTCGTGCACGTCGTAGACGACTATCGTCTCGTCCCTGAAAGCCGCCTGACCGCAGACGCCGGCGTTTTCGCTGACCGACAGCTCGATGCACGCCGGTTTGCCCTGAAACGGTCCGAGGACGAGCGTGCCGTCCTCAAGCAGATAGAAGCCCGCCCAGTTGATCTCGCCGAGCGCGCCGTATATAAGCGCCGAGACGTTCGCGAGGTTCGCCGTGACGTGCGGCACGCCCTCGGTCAGCGCCGAGCACTGCGCGCACAGCGACACGTAGTCGGGAAGATGACTCAGACTCAGTTTTCCGATCACGCGGGAAAACCCGGTGACGGCTTCGGAATAATTCTTCGGCGTCATCATATAGCCGCTCGCGCTGATGCTTTTTCCGTCGTCGTAGCGCGCGCTGAACGAAAACGAGCTGCCGTCCATGACGCGCTTGTTCGTTTTATGATAGTTGTCCCAGCGCCGCAGATCGAATTCGTCGATGACGGCGGACAGCTCGTCGAGCACGGCGGCGGACGTCCGGAAAAACCTCTCGTCCGCTTCGCCGCTGTTCCTTATCCCGACCGTGGCGCCGTCGCCGTCGGCCTTGACCGAAAACGAATAACCGCTGTACTGCATCGATCCGCCGCGGCCGTATCTCATATATACGAGTTTGCTCATAAATACCCCCGAAAAACCGCCCGGCGAAAGAGCCGGGCGGTACGATGACTCTTATGATACGAGTATATCATACGTTTTTATTTTTTTCAAGTAGGTTTTTATCTTTTTTTGCCCCACACACCCAGCATATCGCGCCGGCGATAAGGAACGCCGCGGCGGCGACGAAATAAACGTTGCACAGCGGGTTCGTCGTGCCGTAGATCTGCAAAACGCCGGTGAAGATGAAACCGACGGTCAGCGTCGCGACGCCGGAGTTGTAGAGATTGTACGCGAGCCTGCCGGGGAAGCCGCGCCCGGTCATGAAGATTATGAAAAACGGCAGCACTCCGAAAATCAGCGGCGGCACCCCGCAGAACAGCATGAAGACCGAGATCACCCCGTGCGAGAACGTCTCGTAGATCACGCCGAAGGCGGAGCAGAGAAAATATACCGCAAGATACGTGTAAAACGCGCGCCGGGCTCTTGCCTTAATATCCGATGTATACAATGTCAGACACGCTCCTTTCCGAAATAGTTCTGCCGTTCGTCGTCGGATTGTTGATCACCCGGCCGTTGAAGACCATCGTCGACGATCCGCCGCCGTCGAGGTTGTAAGCCGTCTTCACGCCGAGCTCCGACATGAAGCAGGCGAGATTGTAAAGCGACAGGCCCGCGCTTGCCGACGTGCGCCCGTCCGAAACGACGAACACGTAATGCAGATCGTCTATCTGACCGATCGCGGTGCGCGGATTGCTCGCCATTGCCTGCCCGACCTCGTAGCTGGACGATACCGTGACGACCCCGTCCTCGATAAGCCCGGGACCGAACGAGAACACCTCGACGGCGCCGTCCGCGAGCAGCTGTTCCGCCGACACGTCGTCCTCGCAGATTATCTTCATCGTGCCGTCGCCGTAGATCACCAGATCCTCCGTGCCGCGGTTCTTCGTTTCTCTGTAAAGCACGCCGCCGCGGATGACGTAGCCCTTGACGCGCGCGCCGTAGTAGTCGCCGTTTATCGCGAGGACGGCTTCCTCGCGCGCCGCCATGGTCGAGGTCTTTTCCGTGAGGTTCCTGCCGTACGCGGACCGCGCGAACGCAGTCTTAAGATATTCGGGAGAGGAAAGGACAACGTCGGCGACGTATACGGTCGAGTTCTTATATCTGTATTCCGTCACGGTTATTTTGATGTTTTCGTCTTCGTACGAGTCTTCCGATACGACCGGCTCGGTCACCGGGCTCTGTGCCTGCTCGGTTTTCGCCTCAGTCGAAGCGTCGGTTACGGTATCAGACTCAGTCTCCGTCTGCGCCGGATCGGCGTCGGCGTCGGTGCTTTGCGCCGGGGTGGCGATATCCGTGTCCGGCTGTTCCGGTACCTCGTACACGCGAGCTATGACGAACGTGTCAAGACACGCGTAAAGGGTGAACGCGGCAAGCACGACGGCATAGATGCATGCCCATAAGTATTTGTGTTTTTTCATACTCTCACCCCTTTCCGTTCTCATGGTATCATACAAAAATGAAAAGCGGGTGAAAAACAAATAAAAAATCATTATAAAAAACGGTTTTTTAAGTTGACGGCGGCGCTTTTCTGTGATAAAATATGATCACAGATCCAAAGGAGGCACGATATGAAAACAGCATTGCGTATGACCTCGCTTTTTCTTTGTATTATCATTTCGGCAGGCCTGATCGCCTGCGGCGGCGAATCTCAGACGACGACCGGCGCCGCGACCGAGCCGGACAGCGGCGTCACTGCGACGGATGCGGCGCCCGCCACGGAGCCCGTAACGGAGACGCCCGCGACGGAGGCGGAAACGACCGCGGCGACCGAGGCGGAGACGACCGCGCCGCCGAAGCCCGACGTGGCCGACGGCATGATGATCTACTACGAGGATTTCAGCTCGTACGGCGACATAGACGACACCGACGGCGTTATCGCCGCGCTCGGCTGGAAGATCCAGGACGTTTTCGACGACTACGCTCCGAGCGACTGGACCGCGTCGCTGCGCCTTGAAAACGGCGAGCTTTGCGTCAGCAATTACGCCGACGACGGTTCGTTTTCCGGCAGCGACAGCTACGCGATGATACTCGACGCTGCGTATATGGCGCGCGCAGAAAAATACGGCTCGTACACGCTTCAGTACGACGTCACGTACGGCACCGCGTCAAACCACAAAAGATACATAAACTTCGTGACCGAATACGACGGAGAAACGTACAACTCGTTCCATTTCCGCGTCGGCGGATACGGCAACAACCAGGTCTACTACTGTACGAAGTGGCATACGTACGATGCGGCGAACGAAGACGACCTTTTCGCGGCGCAGAAGACGACCGAAGACGGTCTGAGCACGATCGCGTATAAGCTCCTCGGCAGAGCCGAGCCGCTCGGCGATACTTATAAAGACATGTTCAAGGACGTCACGGTCACGATCCGCGTCATAAGAGTCGGCGGCCTGGCGGACATCCTGATGAAGACCGCGGACATGGACGATTTCGTCAGAGTCAGCCGCAGCTGCCCCGACGCCGACGGATACGGCTACGCGGCGGATCTTGACGGCGGAGCCGTCTGCTTCAAGGCCGGCGGCGCGATAAACGGTCGCGTCGACAACGTCGCGATCTGGGCGGGCACCGGCGATATGCCCGCGGATAAAACGGTCACGTACGTGCCCTGATGACGGGGAGAGAGGAAATGAAGAGGATAATGAGTTTACTTCTTGCGGCGTCACTGCTCGCGGTCCCTGCGGCGGCAGCCGCCTCCGAATCAGTTTCGGGACTTGACGTGCAGTGGAAGAAAAGCGCCTGGTCGCTTCAGGGCGAGGGCGAAGACGCGTATTACGAGGGCAAGGCGAAAGCGACGATGGGCTGGATCAAGACGAAACAGCAGCTGTCGTACAACTGCCTCGAATACGACTTGCGCATGATCGACAGCTACGGTACGGTCGACGGAAACGTCGGCTTCTGCTACAGCTGCGGCAACGCCGAATACTTCTTCGAGCTGAACACCGTGGGCAATTATCTGCGCATCAGGCTGATGAAGCCGACGGAGGCGCTGAAAACGTCGAACACCGGCTACACGCTCGACCTGAACAACTGGCACCATTTCAGATACGTGCTCGATCAGAACGTGCTGATGTGGTATATCGACGACAAACTCGTCTGCCGCTGTTCGGACACGAGCGAATGCGACATGGAGCAGGGGTATTTCCTGATACAGGGATACAACACTCAGCCGCAGGTCAAAAACATAACGTTTTCAAACGTCGACGTGAGCGTTATAAATTACGATTTCGAATTCAGTAAAGAAGACACGGCAAAACTTTTCGAATTCGATCCGGACGGCGAAGAGCGTCCGTATGTGAAGGACGGCGTGTTCGCCTGGCCGCAGAGCGGCGCGATCACGTCCGTGTATCTCGACACCGCGCCGGGCGACCGCTATTCGATGATGCTGCCGCTTAGAAACACCTTCTGCGTAAGGCTGAAAAACGATTCGGGAACGGAGCGGATTAAACTGTCTTACGTCACGGACACGCATCCCGAATACAGCGAAAACAGATCGAAAGAATTCGACGTGTCGCCTTCCTCCGACTGGTTCACGTACTATTTCAACGTGTCGGACACGGATGAATGCGACGGATATCTGCGCGGCTTCCGCCTCGAGCCCGTCGGCGGCAGCGGCGGCACGATATATATCGACGCGATAACGTTCGAGCGCGAGGACCCGGTTTACAGTTACGCCGGCAGTCTCGTCTCGTGCTTGGCGAAAGACGACGAGGTCACGGCGACGCTGAAGCTTCTGCCGGAATACGCGGGAAAAAGAGTCGATCTGTACGAGACCTCGATCACGAATTACAAAAAATCGCCGTCGGGTATGAGAAAGATCGGCAGCGCCGTGGCCGACGGCGACGAGGTGAAGATCAGCTTCACCCTGAGCGGCGGCAAGGTCAGCCGCCTGTCGTCGCATTTCATGGCGGCGTGCGGCGGAGTCTTCGTCTGCGACTGGTTCACGATCCAGAATTATTACGAGTATTCCGAGAATCCGTACGCCTTCGATCTGCCGGGATACGAGGTGAAGGTCACCGACGCGCCGTATAACGCCAAAGGCGACGGCTTTACCGACGACACGGACGCGATACAGAAGGCGATCGACGACACGTCAGCCTCCGGCGGCGGCAGAGTCGTCATCCCGGGCGACGGTTCGGTATACGGCAAGCGTTATATCGCCACGTGCATCGACGTAAAGAGCAACGTCGAGCTCTATATCGACGAGGGAGCGGTGCTGTGGCAGTCGCCTCGGGACGCCGATTACAAATACGAACCGGCGCGCGGCCACGACGTTTCGATCCCCGGCGTAAACTGGACGCACGCGGGGCTTTGCCATAACTACCCGTTCGTCTACGCGCATCAGGCTCATAACGTGAAGATCACCGGAAAGGGGAAGATAAGACTCAACGACGTCGGCTCTGAGTGCGAGGACGGCGTGAACGGCGCGACGGTCTGGACCGGCTGCAGCAGCCGCATCCACTTAATAGCGCTCGCGCTCGTCGACTGCACGGACGCGCAGATCAGCGGCGTCACGATAAACCGCGCGAACTGCTATCATCTGCCGCTGTTCAACTGCAGCCGGGTGTATATCTCCGACGTCACGATGCGCGAGGCGACGTGCGCCTCGGGCGACGGCATCGGTCTCAGCTCCGCGTGTCACGATATCAAGATAGACAGGTGCTTCCTTTACTCAAACGACGACGCGGTGACGATGACGTCGTCTTACAACGACCCGCGCGGCCTCGTATGGTGGAGCGCGGACCCGGACCGCGACAACAGCGTGCACGACGTCACGGTCTGCCACTGCGATCTGTTCGGCGGTCACGGTCTTACGTTCATAACGTGGGGCACCGACAACCCGGACCTTTCAAAGCAGGAGATCTATAACGTAAAAGCGTACGACAACGTGCTGAGCGGCGGCTGTTCCGTCGGCACCTGGTGCGACAACCCGTATTACGGAGGACCGTTCGACAACAGCGCGACGGACGATTACTCGCCGGTGCGCGACGTGCATATCTACAAAAACAAATACGACGCCGCGTGCACGCTTTTGTCGATCAAGCCGACGAGCGTTTATACCGACTGCGGCATCAGGTCCGCGTCCGATTTCCAGAACGGCAACTTCGAGCGCAGAAACGGCAAAAACGGCTGGATCAGCGGAGCGTCGAACTGGTCTGTCATCGGCGACCGCGGCAACGTCGAAGTGAAAGGAGAAGGGAAGAGCCATTACGTCACCGTAAAGGGCGACACGCGGCTGTATCAGGGGCTGTACGTCAGAAGATCGACCGTATCGGTCAGCTTCGACGCCTCGGTTTCGGGCGAAGCGTATTTCTTCGCGGCGGACGAAAAAGGCAGAGCCGTCTGCGAGTATCCGCTCGACTTGACGGATGAGATGAAAAACTTCTCGTTTTCCTTCGCACTTGACGCCGGAACGTACGCTTTCGGCGTGAGGACCGCACAGGGCGCGACGCTCAAAGCCGACAATTTCAAACTGAAAACGTCTGATCACAGCGGACAGTCGGCGCAGCCGGGAGAGATTATCCCGGAGCTGCAGTTCGAGCAGACGATATACGATTCCGGCTTCACGGTAAAGCCGATCGAGTACGCGCGCTATACCGTAAAGACGGAGCCGGTGAAGCTGTCGGCGGAAACACCGGACGACACAGCCGCCGATACGACCGCGGTGATACCGGTGACGACCGACGCCGTCACCGGACAGACTCCGGCTGAAAAGGAGGGTATGCCGCTTGCCGGTAAGCTCGCGATCGGTGCCGGAGTCGCCGCGGCGGCCGCGGCGATCACCGCGGTGATACTGAAAAAGCGGAAAAAGAAATAAAAAACAAAAATCCCCGGATGGATCTCATCCGGGGATCTTTTTCAGTATTCGATATTGTATTTTGCGCGGTGCGTCTCGATCTCACCGGTCACCGGCAGCTTCATGCCGACTTTGTCAAGCATGGAGGAGAGAAGCCTGTCAAGCGCCGTCTGCGTCGTCTTCGGATCCTGCAGCGCCGCAAATACCGCCTCCGCTTCGGGCGAGCAGATCTTGCCGCCGTGGTTTAGATACTCGCCGATATAGCCCTTCGCCTCCTCGGCGTTCACGTGCGGAGTACCGTAGACCTCGATCCCGGCAAGCCGCATCAGATATCCGTCGTCGGGGCTCTTGCGCAGCTTCGTGCCGCGCACCCGCACGTATCGGCCGACCGCGCCGTGCAGATCTATCTGCCGGTATTTTTCCGGCTCCTCGCTGCCGCGCTCGGTATAAACGGTCCTGAATTCATCGCCGTCCGTGCTGACGCTTACGTCGAAGTCGACCGGCCAGCAGCCGCGCGGGAACAGTCTGACCGTGTCGACGCCGAACGTGTCGCCGAGATCGACCGTCGCGTATTCCGTCGCGTCCTCGGTCGTGTGCGCGTGCAGATACGAGGTCCAGCCGCGCTCGTGTTTGCCGTCCGTCAGGAAATCGGGCGACCAGCCCCACGCCGCGTACGCCGCGCCCTCGGGGTACGACGATACGACGACCTTTTTGCCGAACGCGAGATCGGCTCCCGCCTCGTACGGCACCGCCTCCGGCTCGCCGCGCTGTACCGGCCTGCGGCTGACGTATATCTCCGCGTCGGGCACGCCGTCGCCGTCGTAGATCTCGATCTCGCCGAGCTCCGAGACGTTGTCTTTGCATTCCGTGATGCGTATGCGCAGATACCGCGCCGAGACGCGCGCGAACTTCATCGATACCGGCGTGCCGTCTTTCACCTCGAGCCCGGACGCAGAGGCGATCCGGCGGTACGTCACACCGTCATCGGACGTCTCGAGCACAAACCCGGTGAACATATGCGAGCCGAATTCGTCTTTTTCCGCGACCGGGTACAGATCGACGCGGTCGAATCCCCGGACCGTCTGAAGATCGACGGTAATAGTGTCGAGCCCGTCGGACGACGCCGATCTCCAGCCTCGGCTGTGCTCGGCGGTGTATCTGATGCCGTCGTTGAGGTTGTCCATGTAGAATCCGTCGTGTCCGGCGGACGTCGTGCAGTATATCTCGGCGCCGACGGCGAGATTGCGCGACGGCGTCGTTTTCCTTTGACGGTCGAATCCGTAAGGCAGCGCAACGATAAGCGCGCCGCCGGCTTCAAGCTCGAGCGTGACCTTTCCGCCGCCGTCGTTGAGCGGATGCAGAGCGCCGTCGTCGTAAGACAGATACGACAGCCCGCAGAGTCCGTCTTTGAACTGCGCTTCAAGCGTCTGCGGCTTGTTTATGCGGTTGTTGACGATCATGCAGAAGTTTTTGCCGTCGCGGCGGTCCTTCATGAATGAAACGGTGAAGTCGCCGCGCACGGAAACGTAGGAATCCTCCGGCAAAAGCGGCATGACGCCGTAGCCGTTTTCGGCTTCGTAGACCTCGTGCGCGTCAAGATGTATCAGAGTCTTGCCGACGCGGTGCATCATAGCACCGAGCTCGCAGATGAAGTCCTTGAATTTCGGGTTCGGTACGCCGTATCTGCTGATGATGCCGTCGTCGAACGGCTCGCTCCTGTCGTGCGGTGTGAACCACGTAAAGTAAGAAAACTGCTTGATGCCGAAGCTGAGCCCGAGGTTGAATTCATAAAGCGTTTCCGACCTGTTGGGCGACCGGAACGCGACCGTCTGCGATACGGACTGAACGTACATCGCCGTTTTCACGTTGTTGCGCAGACCCGCGATGCGCGCGCACTGCAGGTTTTTCAGCAGTCCGTCCATGCCGACGGTGTCGGGCTCAAGCGGATACGGATACTCGTCGTACATAAGGTATTCCTGCGGATATCCCGCCCCCGCGCAGAGCTTGAGCCAGTCGTTCATCTGACTGATATAGACCTTGTCGGACGGATAGACGAATACCGGCAGGAAGTTCAGATGCATATAACCGTACGGATCCGCGGCTTTCAACGCCTTGTAAGCGCCGATGAAATCGTTCGGGTTCATCGGCTCGTCAAGCATGTAATAGCCGTATGCGCCCGGGACGTTTCTGTATTCGTCGACGAGGTCCTTTATCTCGGCGTCGCTCAGCTTTAGAAGATTGCCGCCGAACCTGTCGTCGCCGACGCACATGCCTATGCCGTGCCGGCTGCACAACTCCAGCATCTTCAGCTGGTTTTCCTTTTCTCCGGTGCCGTCTCCGGCGCCGAGGACCCAGTTGATGCCCGCCTGCTCCATGTATGAAAACTGTTCTTCGTTCACGTATTCCGGCGTGGGCGGCCAGAAAATCGAGAGCAGTATGTCGTCGTCAAAGCCGAAGCGGCGCACGGCGCCGTCCGTATCCGTGCGCGGCTTGCCGGTCCCGCCGCCGCAAAGCTCAATACCAGATCTGTCCATTTCAATCTCCGTTCGTTTTTTTTCATTATATCACGGAATCCGCTCCGTGTCAAGCGGACGGCAAAGGACGGCGCGGGAGAATAATAATATTTCAGGGACAAAATTACACCGGTTTCAGGATCGGAACTGAATATAAAATCAGGCGGAGACGGTATAGCCGTCTCCGCCGTAAAATCACGTTTGTTTAAATCGCGGATCTTTTGGCCGCGCAGTGTCTGCGCAAAAAAACGCATATTTGATATATGCGTTTTTTTTGATCTTATATTTAACTTGTGATAAATAGGTCCGCGCGTTTTACGGTCAGATCAGTTTTCTTCGATGTATGAAGGTATCTGGTCCTTGAAAAGCTGATAGAATTCGGAAACGGTGACGCGTTCGATGCCTTCGGCCTCGGCGACCATTTTGATGAAGTTTTCAAGCTTGTCGTAGCTGTTGTAGATGTCGAGCTCGTAGCCGTGACCCCAGCAGAAGAACAGCATGTCTTCGGTGCATTCGGCGTCGAGGAATCTCTGGAAATCACTTACCAGCGTCGCCTCGCTTATCTCGGCGGTCGGCTGCAGCCATAACAGCTCTTTCGGCAGATCGAATTTGTGAGTCGAAGTCGTGCCGCGTCCGAGCCCTACGGTCGTGTTTTCGTAAACTATCTTCATAAGATTGCGGTTTATATTCGGATCGCCGCCCGGCCACGCCATAACCACGGGATATATGCCCGTGAGCTTATAAATATTCTTCTGGTCCGTTTTGACTTCGGAGATCACCGTTTTCTCCGTCTGCTGATCGAGCGCCATGTGACGGTAAGTATGTATCGCAAGGTCGAATCCGTCGTATATGCCGGACTGGATCTCCTTTTTGGTGAAGCGCACGTGCGGCACGCCGACGAACGACGACCAGTCGGCGCCGTAAAGACCGGTGCTGATAAAGAACGTCACGTCGTAGTAGTTGTATTTCTTGCACATCTCGATTATCTTGAGATCCTGCTGCGTTGTGTCGTCAAAGCAGAGGCAGAAATATTTTCTCGGCGTACCGTCGCGTACGATACCGGATTCAAGCCCGGCGTATACGGTATCCGGCGTCGTATCCGGCGCCTCCGTCGTTATCTCTTCTGTCGTCACTGCTTCAGTCGTCTCCTCTTCGGTAGTAGTCGGTTCTTCCGTCGTTGTCGTTGCCGTGTCGTCCGTCGCGGGCTCCGTCGCCGCCGGCTCACCCGAGCACGAGACGAAGCAGAGAAGCGCACTGACGGACAGTATCAGTGATATCATGCGTTTTATATTCATATATCGCGACCTCCATTCCGCTGCCATTATAACACAGACTCGGCGAAAAGTAAATATCTTTGGCACACATTTTTTTATTTATTTGCGAATAACCCGGAAAAAGCCGGAATATCCAGGAATTATGCGGGTGTCGGGACTTAATAAAAAATTACGGCTTTGGGAATAACTCGGAATAATTCGGTATGACTTGGAGTGAAACTGTCGTAAATCGGTCGTAAGTTTTATTGAGTCCCAAATACGCTGGGCTGGTCTGCTATAAACTCGGTAGATACGTCAGTGTAGATGTTCATCGTCGTCTGAACAGATGCGTGTCCGAGGATGGCTTGCATAGCTCTCATATTGATATTCATCTCATTCAATCGAGTTGAAAACGTGTGCCTGAACGTGTGGTTTGGAATATTCGGCAAAGGGGACTTGCCTGCCGGCAGGTCTCTGTTATATGCCGTTACGAGCGATTTGAGATAACTGTTTACTGCGTCAGCTTGCAACATGTGTCCGTTTCTGTTCAGAAATACGAAATTGCTGTACCTGCCAATGGTATCCTGACAACTTATAGATATAAAAGATTTTTTTCACCTTTATCAGTTTCTTTCTTATCTTCCTGACGTTCTCGGACATACTGGAGAAATGCCTGCTTGCAACTCTTCTCTCCTGAAGTGCATTCTAACGGCACCGAGAAAAACCAGTATTTATGCGGGTTTCTCGGTTTCAGGCACCTCGTCGGGGATAATTATTACCCTTTTTTTGCAAGTTTTTGCAAGTAAACAAATTGTCAACTGTTTCAAATGGAACAAAGATGTATAGCTTATTTTAAAGTTATGATTTAAATTTTTTAATTTGAAGTTAGATTATATGTTGACTTCGGTTTAAATATATGATAGTATATATTTAGTCATCGACATATGACATCTTTTACAGCTTCACGATTGACTTCTATACGGGAATGGATGATTCGCTGAAGAAACAGGCGATTTTCTCAGAGTTGGAGGCTTTTCTCGAATTAAAGAGTTTTAATGCGAAAAATCTGCCTGAAGACGTTTTGATCACAATACGTATAGAAATGGATCAGGCGGAAAAGATCCGGTTTTATGATAAACATCTGAAAAACACGCAGGTGAGCGTTTTACGTGACGGAACCGTAATTCTTGATATCAAAAATAGAATCAAAGGCAATAGACTCATACGTTCTCTAATCGATGAAAAAGAAGGCGTAGTGAATTATGCTGATATATGTAAAATTAATGTAAAAATAATCGGGAAACGGGAGAAATTATGCCGACGGCATATCACTTTTACCGGTTTTTATGATATAATCAACAGAAACGGAAGATCAAGACAATTATAGGGAGATTGATATGAAGAAAACATCAGTCAGAATCATAAGTGCTTTTTTGTGCATGATAATGATAATATCGGTATCGGCTTCATGCACGGGAACAAGTGCAGATAAGAGCACTGATATGAAAACAGATTTGCAGAGCAACGGTAACGTAGTGATCGACGATGAAGATCGCTATACGTTATCGGAAAAATCCGTTTCTCCGGCTGAGATAATACCGGAAGAAACTATTGCGGTCACTGTTGATCCGTTTTTGGAAGAACAGTTTTTGCAGGTGATCGACGAAAATGATAACGTCGATACTGTCCGCCGCGTCGCAGATGACGGAGAAAAAGTAATATACAATATCTCCGTAAAAAGCGAAGATGCGACCGAAGAAAAAGCGGTCGAGGCAGAAGAGAAGTTAAAGGAAGATATATCGAATACAATTGGCGCGATGGAAGTTGTCGCTCTGGATGATCTCGTTATACCCGAAGCGGATCTTGCCAAAACGTATAAAGGCGAAATAAACGACGCCGACGGCAATCTTCTCGTGCCTTACGACGTTGCGTATCCCGAATATCTTGATGATGAAAACGCGTCATACAATGAAGATCACTTCCTGGTAAAATTCATCAAGGACTTTGACGGAAGCGTCACGCGTGAACTGCGCCTCTGCGGCGTCAGCGCGCTTGAAAAATTCATTGAATTTGATGATTGCACGTGGTATAAAGCCGTGATAGCTGACGGCATGAATATCGTTTCCGCCGTCAAAAAAGCCCGTTCTCTCAGCATCGTGAATGCCGCGGAGCTGGATTACGAATACGTAGCGGAGAGCGCGGATATTTCCGAAGAAGTCGTTGACAATCCGAGATCTTCCGAGCAGTGGTATCTCAATTCCTGCGGTATTCAGGAAGCGTGGGCGTTTCTTGAAGAGCACGATATTCCCGCCGGCGGCGCTCCGAACGTCGTCGTTGCCGTGATCGACACAGGTGTTGATTATAATCACATTGATCTGAAACCGAGTATGTGGATCAACCACGCGGAGATACCGGACAACGGGATCGACGACGACGGCAACGGTTACATAGACGACGTATACGGAGTTGACGTGATATCAGGCAGAGGCGATCCGATGGACGATCACGGCCACGGTACGCACGTCGCGGGCATAATCGGCGCCGCAAACAACAAAGAAGGTATTGTCGGAATTGCGTACAATACCAAAATAATGGCGGTAAAAGCCGGCCAGGCGTCGGGCGTGTTCAACCAGTCCGATATAGCCGAAGCGATACTCTACGCCTATACCATGGGCGCCGACGTTATAAACATGTCGTTTGCCGGGACGGCCGTATCTCTTGCGGTCGAAGACGCGCTGCAGAGAGCGTATACTACTTGCGTACTTGTCGCCGCCGCTGGGAACAATGGGGTTAACAACGATCCACGTTATGATGGCATCCCCTTTTATCCCGCTGCATTTACGTACGTCATCGGAGTAATGAGTGTCGACGAATCATTGAGTGTTTTGTCTGCTTTTTCAAATTATGACGCTCCGTTTGCATATGATAAGTGGGAATACGAAGTATTCGCCCCGGGCGAGAGGATGCTCTCAACATTCCCGGATGGCAGATATATTTATCTGAACGGTACTTCTATGGCAGCGCCGTTAGTTTCCGGTATCGCCGCACTTTTACGCTCTTATTATACTGACCGTGATATGTATCCTTCTCGTTATATTGCTGCGCAGTTATGTGCAACAAGCAACGCTGTAGTGTACCATCCGTTGTTTGGCTTGTTGAATGGATTCTTAACAAATGCATATGACGCATTGACAAAATTACCCAAACCTGACATACATTTACTTGACTATTATATAACCGATAATGATGATTACATTGACGCTGGAGATACCATCGAAATTGGGTTGACATTGCGTAATCGTTGGGGCATGAGCGCTGATACCGTAGTCACGCTTGAGACTAGAAGTGTTATGATAGACGCGAACGACGGAAGTATCATTTATGGGCCAGAGAATCCATATATCGAGGTGATTAATGGAATTGTTGACTTTGGCAATATTGGAACATACAGTACAAAAACAACACTTTCTTATAATTCTAATCAATCTCTATCAGGCATAGAACGTCCGTTGATATTAAAAATATCAGAGGATTGCCCAAACGATTATATAGTAATCGTAAAAGTCTATATAACTTATAAAAACGCCCTTGATGAAAGTGATGAAACGGATTATCTTAATGATATTTGCGGCGAAGAGATATCTTTTACTGTCCGCAGTGGAGTTGTGAAGAGAGGGAGAATAACTGAAGACGAAACGTGGACAAAAGATAATTTATATATTATTGACTCGATTTTGACTATAGAAGAAGGTGCAACTGTAACCGTTGAACCAGGTACCAGGATACAGTTTTATTCTTCTGTTGAAGGGTTTTACACTGGCGATTCAATCGCGCCGGCAAAGATCAACGTATATGGATCATTTATAACTCTTGGCACTGAAGATGAACCTGTTGAGATATTTCCTGCATCGGAATATGACAGAAAATATTTATCAGTTCATATTAAAAAAATGGATGATTATATATCTTACATACGGCTTAATTATACAAAAATTATAAGACCGAGCATTGTCGTTGATACTGCAGATCATTGTTACTTTTCAGATAAAGGAGGAGGGCATTTACCTTCCATAGATTTAACCAATGCTATATATACATACAAAGTTGCGAAATTTGAGCATATAAATAGTGGATGGTTGCCTTCCGGACAGGTGTCTGCGTTAAATGGTTTTTCTAATTGTATTTTTGATAGTGTATTATGTGGGAATGATGTAAACATTTATCAAGCTTCAAATGCTCCACTATATGCAACCAAATGCTTTTTTAAAAATTCTTATATTTCTGCAAAAAAAACAAAATATGAAAAGTGTGTGTTCTATGGATACAATGAGACATATACTGTAACAACCGGGACTTTTTCAGAAAACGCTATTTTGAATAAACTTAATGATAATGATATATACAATTGGTTCATTGTTAAATCGGGATATAACTCAAATATTAGAGAAATTTTTTAGTATCGCAAAATGTTGGTGGGGTACAATTGATGAAGGCCTAATAGAAAAACAGGTTGAGGATTATAACGATAATGGCAATAGTGCTTATTTGGATTATAAACCATTTTTAACAGAACCCCCAGAAGATGTTTGGCCGTTTGTCGTTGACGCATATGTACTCAATAAAGACGGAGAGAGGGTACAGACCGTCGGCAACGAAGAGGCAACGTTCGTAGTTGAATTCAACCGGGATATGGACGCTGACTACGGCCTGCGCGTCAGATTCGGCGCCGCGGAGCCATACGCGGAATATGAAGTGAACGGCGAATTCGTAACGCCGCGCCGCTGGGAAGGAAAATACACGCTCAGAACGACGATAGAAAACGGGATGCAGTATTTCCGGATCGAGGACGGCAGAGCTGCGGACGATCACTGGATGGAGCTTTACGAGGAACCCGGCAGATTCGCGTTTGAAATCGACACAACGGCCGCGATGTCGATGATGATGCAGGGCAACGCGACGGACACGGGCGTGGAGCTCACGTGGATGCAGGACGATTATGAGACCATAGCGGGATATAACGTTTACCGTTCGGACAGAGAAGACGGTTTTTATACGAAGCTCAACGGCACGGTAATACCTGTCGGAGAAGAGTATTTCTTTGACAGTATGATCGAACCGGCGAAAACGTATTACTATAACTTTACCGTCGTACTGTCCGATATGACGGAAACGGCGCCGTCCGGTAAGATCGTTATAATGAGTAAAGACACCATGGCTCCGAATGTCTACCATACGCCGATCAGAACGGCATACATGGGAAACAATCTTGTCATCAGCGCAACAGTGACGGATAATCTCGGTTTGCGCGGAGTCGATCTCTATTACAGAAAGACCGGATCCGAAAACTGGAGCGTTATTCATATGAACCCGGTCAATGATAAGTATTACGGCACGATCCCGGCTGATAAATTCGATCTCGACGGGCTTGAATATTATATTGAAGCCTACGACGGGGTTAACTATACGTATAAAGGCACGGTTGAAGCTCCGTTTGCAGTGATCGTCAAGCAATCGACTGAGGCGTCGTCAATGGGCGACGTTGACGGCGACGGCGTGATCACAAGCAAAGACGCGCTTATGATCGTGCAGGCGATAAACGATCTGCTGAATCTTTCGGAAGATCAGTTCGCGCGCGCCGATCTGAACAAAGACGGCGAGCTTTCATCCGCGGAGGCGCTGCGCATTCTGAAATACGTCAGCGGAAAAGTCACCACGATACTTGATTAAAGAGAACAAAATGAAGAGAATTGTTTCATTTGTTGTCATACTGAGCGTTTTGATCGCGGCTATGGTATTCCCGGTCGAGGCTGACGGGGAAGCGAGGATATTTGCCGATAACGTCATGATTTATCCGGGAAACAGAACGACTGTGTATATCAGAGCGGAAGCGCTCGCTGACTTAGGCGCGCTTGATTTCTCGGTATATTTTGATAACTCTGCGATCACAGTGAATCAGGCCGGAGTGACCGGTATTGCCGCGTCGACCGTTGCTGACGTCAATATCACTGACGATTCCGTAAACTTCAGTTTCGTAAGCACCGACGCTTTAACGGGTGACGGATATATCGGATATATCGATATTTCCGTCTCGTCAGACGCCGATCCGGGAATATACTATATGACCGTTGCGGTAGGGGACGCCTATGATACCGGACTTTTGCCGGTTACTGTGTCCGGGTGCACTTTTTCGCTGACAGTACTGGAATATGACCCTCAGCCGTATCATCAGAATTTCAATGTCAGCTCGTCAGTTTCGGGTTCTTATACGATCGGAGATGAAGTCAGTGTGGCGTTTAACACGTGGTATGTTTCGAACCTCGGCACGCTTGAACTTATAACCGAATACGACGAAACAGTATTGGAACTTGAGAATATATCTCTGGGTAACCAGTTAACGAATGCACAGAGCGCACTCTGGTCGATAAACGACGGCGTACCCGGATATATTAAAACGTCATATATTGCACCGTATGGGGTTACGGGACAACTGAATCCTATGATCGAATACACGTTCACGGTCATTGCAAACGTTGATGACGTATCAGTCGTAACTCTGAGCCCTCAGAATGTGTGCGATACTGAAAGAGTATCAATGAATACGGCGGACGTTGTCGCGTGCATTTCTTTGTATAAAACAGTCGAGGAACCCGTTCTGCCGAAGATATCTCTTTCGGTTGTCGAGGACAGCGCGGAGCAGATAACGCTCGATGTAATTGCGGAAAAGGACACGAATTTAGCCGCCGGCGATTTTACGGTACAGTTTGACAATGAAAAACTTACCTGTATGGACGCAGGCAGAGTTGACGTCGGAATGGTCGTTTCAAATATCAAAAACGATCGCGGAACGGTTACGTTTTCGTTCATTTTTGACGGCGGAGTAACAGACGACACGCCTGTATGCCGGCTTGTATTTGATAAAAGCAGGGATGAACACTCAGAAACGAACGTCTGCATAAGCGGAAATAACCTTGTAAACGATGAATTGCAGAGTATTGATGTCGATTATGAAAATGCAACCGTTTTGGTCCACGACCTTTCCGGCAAAGGAACATGTACGCAAAGACCGACGTGTCCTGTATGCGGGATAGAATTCGGCGAAACTGATCCGGACAATCATGATTTCGGCGAATGGACAGTTACAACTCCAGCCACCTGCACTGAAAAAGGCGAAGAGAAGAGATCCTGCTCGAGATGCGATGCGACCGAAACAAGGGAAGTCGAGGCGCTCGGACATAATTACGAAGCAGTTGTGACACCTCCGACCTGCACTGAAGCCGGATACACGACACATACGTGCTCTCGCTGCGGTGACAGCTACACCGATACGCCTGTAGCGGCACTCGGCCACGACTGGAGCGAATGGACTGAGACGACAGCACCGACCTGCACGGCAGCAGGAGAGAAGACACGCACTTGTGCAAGATGCGGCGAGACCGAAACCGAAGCAATCGAAGCACTCGGCCATGATTATATATCGGAGACTGTGTTGCCGACATGCACTGAAGAAGGATACACTACACATACGTGTTCACGTTGCGGCAATCAGTATAATGATAACTACGTTTCTGCTTCTGGGCATAAATATGAATTGAGTAAATGGATTTGGACTGATAGTTATGAATCTGCGCATGCAGTCTTGCAGTGCGGCGAGTGTGACGATTCAATTTCAATTGAAGCTGTCGTCAGCGAGTATGAAAATGAAGGGATAATAACTTATATCGCAACGATTGTATTCGAAGGAAACGAATATATCGACAACAAGGCGGTTTACATTGATTATACTGTTCAGTTTATTGATTGGGACGGAACCGTGCTGAGCGAATCAACTTATCATTACGGAGACATAATAAACGTTCCGAATGCCCCCGTCAGAGAACCTGATGAAAAGTATACATACTCTTTTGTCGGATGGGATAAAGATATAACGACAGTTGTCGGAGATGCGATATATACCGCAGTGTATTCAAGAGAAGAAAAGCCTTCAATCTCATTTATGCCCGGAGATATAAACGGCGACGGTTCGGTCGACAACCAGGACGTCGTCGCGTTGTTCAGATATGTCAGCGGCGGAAAAGTCGAAGTCGTCAAAGCGGCACTTGACCCCGACGGCGACGGAGATGCGACCAACTTGGATGTCGTACTCCTGTTCAGATACGTAAGCGGCGCAAACGTTGAGTTGTCAACCGTCCCATATGACGGATAAAAAATATACAAAAGGATGGCAATTGTTGTCATCCTTTTTAACTAGCACTCTATTAAGTTTTAACTGAGGTGTTCAACCTCGCCGCTATTCTCATTTTTAACGTTTTAAATACGGTTTCATAAGTTTCATAAACTCATCCCAATATGGAGGATAACCGTTATCTCCGAAATAAGTACGTTTTTGTCTTCCATAAAGCTTAATCGTTAACGTCCAATTCTCACCGTCTAATACGATATACTTTTCTCCGTTTATTATACACATGTTTTCAAATCGACGTTTCCAATCATTTAGGTACAATCCATTATACAATGAATTAACCAGCGTCTTCCATTTTCTTGTGCTGATTTCATAAACGCTTTCAAACGGAAATCTGTTTTCATAACCCGTTATTTTCACTCGTGCACCATTTCGAGTTTTTGTAATGATTACATGAGGCGGTTGAAATGCTGCTCTATATACCATTTTTGAAAACTCGATTTCTGAAACTGCATCAGTGATAGGCGTTTCTTGCCCATCGATATTCGTAACTGCTCGTGCGCCAAAGTGCCTTTTGCAATCATTACAGTAATATGCCGGGTCGCTTCCGGATATACAGCATCCTCCAAGACGAAGTCTTCCAGCATCAATTTTCGCTTGCATAGCCTTGCTGAATGCCGGCATACCGTATAGAATAAATGCGGTATTTTTACTCCCGCAGCGAGGACACTTTATCTGCGCATCGTTATTCCTGACCACGAAAGGTTTGTTGTAAGGGAGATCATCAGAAACTATCTGTCCGTTTTCACCTTCTGATTCTACCGTTTCAATACTTATGTGTGCTTTACGGCCTGATTTGAGCAACTCATTATAAATTGCAAAAAACTGCTCTTGCGTAAGTTTGTTTGTGTCAATCCAGCATTCTTCAAGAAGTTCGCATAACGATGTTTTATATCCATCGGGTAATCCACGAACTTCTTCTGTTAAAGCTTCAGCGATTTCTTTTTTTGATTCCATATTTTTGATTTTTCCTTGCAATATTCCGATTTATTAAAATTTTACTATGAATTCGTTTGATTTTCAGTTTTTAGAGTTAATGAAAACCCATCGCCGGGACGCAGGCTTTCAAAGACAAGACATAGCTGATCTCTAAGACGCCAATAGAGATTTTCGTTTTCTTCGCTGATTGCGCCTTCCCGACCATGCACAGCATAGAGAAAACGGTATTGCCTGCCCGTGCCGGTTAGTATACCGAGTAGTTCGGTATATTCATCAGGCTTTGCTATCCTGCGCTTAAGACACTTTATACTTGCAAGTAAGCCGCTGCATGATGGATTCTCTTCCCGTAGCAGAACAAAGTCTGTCCGGTATCCTTTTTGTCTTATTCCTACAAGCCCTTGCCAGCGTTCGGGTATTTCAAAAGAGTAAAGTTCTTCCGTGATTCGCATACTTTTATAAATTGTCTTCTTGTCTCTGTTATACCTAGTATTTGCAACACTAAAGGAAAGCTCATAATATTTTAGTAGCGAACATTTTTCTACAGAATATAGTGTGTATTGTTTTTGCTGTTACTCAGTCCCAACAAAATGAGTCGAGCGGATCATTATCAGTACCGCATATCGGACACTTTAAAACCTTAGTATCGTCTTGACTTGACTTTTTCATACGTTTTTTGCACTTAGGACAAAAACAATAGTGCTCCATGATAATATGATAGTTTTCTTTAAGTTCCCACCCAATAACAAACAGAACGTATCCCTGTTCCTCGACTGCTTTTTTCAAAGATTTACTTTTAAGGAGTTTTTTCGGATTGTTCGGAGCATACAGTGTTAGATCAACGTCTTGCTTCCATGCGCCGCAACTTTCACAGACGAACAAAGCTTGTTCCGCATTAACCGTCGCCAAAGGAGTGTTGTTAAACAATTCTTGTCTCCTTTTTCCATATTTACCGGATATAATATCATTGATAGTTTTTTTGTACTGTTTTGAGTATAAAAAACCTATTCCAAGCATAGTCATATAGCTATTACCGCAATTCTTGCAATTATAACAACGGCCGTTTCCCATATTAATACTCCTTAAATAACAAAAATAGTTCTTATAGTATAACAGTTCGTCAGTTTGTTTTTTACCATATTCGATATGTCGTATTCAAATTATCAGTTTATTGAAAATGATTTTCTATTATAGCATGCAGTTGTGATTCTACCTTCGAAAAATCACAGTCTAAATCAAGCGTGCGAACGGAAATTTTATTTCCGCTCATCACATATTCATATGGTTTATTTAGCTGAAAAACTTCATCTGTTTTAGCATAAAGCAGCAAGCCGGATACCTTACCGTGGTTATCAGATAACTCAGCCTTATTTTTTACATATGTGAAAATCTGATATAGATTTGCTGAGTGAAGAGTATGCGTATCAAAATGTACCTGTGTAGTGTGTGAATAATACTTTGCATCTATTATCAAAATCTTATCTCCGCGCGTAAGCGTTATGTCAGTTTTCATAGATGGAAGCATGTCTTCGAAGCTGTCGTCAAGTGCCCAGGGAATTGTAGAAGGATTAGCTGATAATTCCGGAACTTTTTTCGATAGTATTCCAGGATAAACTTCTCATACAAACGGCTCATCCTTTGTTCATCAAGAAAATCCATTAATCTCATAGTTCCGTCAGAAGTCGTTTGCAGCAATCCTTTAATAACAGGATAGCATATGGAAACGAACATTCTGTAAGACTGATTATTCCGGTTATACTGGATTTTCCAGTTTATGGTATGAATATCAAGTAAATCAACATTATTGAAGAAAACCAAAACCTTTCGAAGATCCTTCTTTCTGGTTTTAGTTATATCAGAATGCAAAAGAAGAACCATAGTCGTCTTTATGATCCTGTTCATATATGAGTTTTCTGAAAAATCGTCATATGAACAAACAAGTTTTCTTTTTAGTATACTGTTTGCTTTGATCGAGTCGGAAACTTCGATTCGTCCGCGTAATGCTGAAATCTCTTCGGTCTTTTCTATATACTCCCGATTTATACCGCGTTTCAATTGTATGGAGATGCCTCTCGCCAATATAGCTGAGCACAACTCCGCTACATTGTCGAACTGTTCGGTTTCAATTCTCTTATATCCCTGCTCGTTTAAGACATCAAAAGCGTACGAGAGCATATAGTAAATATTCCTTATCGGTATCACTTTATAGCGCTCCTCAGTTTATCTGTCCAATCCTTAACGTTTGTCGGCTCATCAAACCAGTATTCCTTCAAGAGCGGGATAAACTCATATTCTACTATACTTGACAGATCTTGATCTATATCTGACGATTGTTCAAGACCACAGAAATAACTATGCCCGATACAGAAACCTTCGCCGAGAGATTCATCATCGGCGATTTTTGCGTTCAGACTTTCAACACAGCTGATGAGTCTATCAAATTTTTCGCATGCAAGTTTTGAGCGATATTCTTTAAAACCGGCTGTATCAAATCCGGGCTTCATTTCAAAGAAAGCGAATCTTCTGCGCAAAGCATAATCAAGCATAGCAAGACTGCGATCGGCTGTATTCATCATTCCGATAATATAAACGTTTTTCGGAACGTAAAACTTTTCATCCGAATATAAAAGTTGAAGTTCAATGCCGCGTTTATCATTTTCAATCAGCATAAAAAGCTCTCCGAAAATCTTACTGAGGTTACCGCGGTTAATCTCGTCGATTATGAAAAAGTAATCGTTTTCGCTGTCTATCTCCGCTTCTTTACAGAAATTATAAAATGCGCCTTGCTTTAGCTCAAACCCTGTTTCTGACGGACGGAATCCCATTATAAAATCTTCATATGAATAGCTTTATCATCTATTATTTCGTTCATTTGTTTGTACCTTCTAATTTTATATTAATTATCAAAAACCGCAATCATCAAAAATATGGTTCAATTCGTCATTACTAACACAGTGTATGACTTTTTCCCTAATAGAACTTTTTGACATGTGTTTGATAACGATTTTACAAACCTTAATTAAATTTCTTTTTATATAATTATCTAAATGTATATTATGTACTCAAATCGTGAACTTTTCAAGATTTATATAGCAATATGTCGAATTCTTGCTGATCTAGCTATACATGATTATTACAAAACGCTGATATATCACGCTTTTCAACCATTAAAAATCGGACTCTACAAGGTATGTTAGTCCTTTGATTATATGACTTTTTTGGCGTTGTACGCAGTGGCAAAATAAAAACCCGACGGTTGTCGGGATAAAAGCCTCTTGCAGAGGTTATGGTTAATAGGAAGTATATGTTAAAAATGTACAGGATGGGTGCGTCCTTAAACGCTCGTAAGCTTGTCAAAAACCTACACTTTGTGAGTATACATTTTTCAAACCCCTTATGTTTACTAGGTGTTGTGGCAGCAACCGCAGTATTAAAAGGCGTTTTTAAATGTGTCATTTCAAAACAACGGAGATTTTCTGATATCTTATAGCAATCTTTCGAAATCTTTGCCGAACTTATTCCGATGTATTTGATTATAAACACCATATATTCTTTCAGGAAGATTATTTCTCGAAAGAAATACTTTTTGATCTTCTTTGATATTATAGTTGAGTTTATCTATTGTTTCTGTTGAAAAGTCTTTAACTTTATAAAACAATAAGCTTTCATAATGTTCCATTCCATCAGGAGTAGTCTGTACTGTATTATTTATAAAATCGTAGAACATTTTTTCCTTTTTACCGTCAGTATACTCAAAAACAAAGCGTACGCTGTAATGATTAAAATCATGAATTCTCATGCAAAGTTTATCGAATTCGTCCTCATTTCTGATACCAAGCTCAGTTTTTTTATCATCAGGAATAATACTTCCACCTAACAAAACATAATAAAGATATATAGCATTAGAACGCGTTTTTTCAACTATGTCCCAATTTTTCAAATTATGTCGATGAAAATAGCCGTTTCTGTACTCATCACGAAAGCACCCAACCATAGCTGCAATGATTTCTGAGCAAGTTTCATCTACAAATATGCTTTTATTATTCCGCAAAAAATACTCAAATGTTCCTAATGAACTATCCATATAATTTATTTGAGCAGATGTTAAGTCCATGTAAAGATATTTAACATACTCTGAACCATCATTGTAGAGAACAAATCCTTTCTCTTTAACATATTTATATAAAGTAATATTTTTTTTAGCATCATTAGATTTATTCGGGTTTATGGTTATTTTACAGTTGTTATCAACATTGAGCAGAATAATCTTATAAATTAGCTGTTCGATTGACTTAACGTAACCACTAATAATTGATGTATAATCAAATCCCTTTTTCCCTTTTAACGAATTATATAGCCATTCTGCTGTAATGAAGCTTTCCGCATAATCTTTAATCCCTATCATTGACATATATAGTTTATTTGAGATATAGTTTTTTTTGATTTTTTGTTTTGTAGATTCTGAAAGCGTATTATTTGACAACGTTTTGACATATTTACTAATTTTTTCATTGTCTTTGTAGATAATTTGAAAAGAATAATTACCATAATCCCACTCGGCAAGTTCTTTTTCAAAAGCCTCTTTTTGTGATACAAAGCCCAAAGAAGAAAGGATTTTTATTGTCTTATACCCAATTATGTCTCTCGCTTCTTGCAAATATCTATCAATGTGTGCAGCGAAAGACATGTATTCTTCTTGGCCAAAATGCTGAGTGAAGAATGATTCTATTGAGAGCGATCTGAGTTTAAGGTTGTCTCGTTTGTACTCTTCGTTTTCCCTACCAATCCATTCGTCAGATTTTCCAGGCTTCCACGTTCTCAAAATAACGGCTTCTTCGACATTATATGTTTTTAAAATATCATTTACGTCCTCATCGTCAAAGAAATCTTTAAGCCTATATCCAATTCGACCTTCTTTTTCGTATAAGATGAAAGCAAATGGAATATTTCTCCTGTCTTCAGAAATTTCAACAGGCATCCTGTATCGCTCCATCACCCTGTAAAGAATACTGGTCAAAAACGGTTCTGTACTTTTTTCCTGTCTTTCAATAGCAAAACGATAAAAATAAAAATCAGAATCCGCATATTGAAAAAGATTAGAGTCCCAAGACGAAGAAGAACGCATCCATGCTTCTCTGAATCTTTTCAGGGTTTTAATGCTTTGTTCTAATTCTTCTTGATATATATCATCACAGTTGACTTTTTTTCGCCCTGAATTAACCTCAGAATTATACATACCAATTCCAACCTCCTAAATTAAAAAGGCACATAATCCGTAGACTATGTGCCCCGGCTAACCCAAGAAGTTATAAGGCATTTATACAAGTGCCAGCTAACTCCCCGACAGCGTCAATCGCAACGGTTGACACTTGTCCGACCATTTCAGGGTTTATCTTGCTCGTTTGCTTTATAGCATAATAAGCAATTCCCCCAGCTATGGCGGTTACACCAAGGGCAGCAAATAGCTTTACATGTAAAGCATTCATGGCCTTACCTCCTTTCTGGAGCTAAAACTCCTGAAATAATATTATGGAAGACCAATCTGCCCTTACCATTTAAATGGCATTATATATTTATCATATATATTTGACGCATGTGTGATTGTTTTACAAAAAAAATGTAAATTATCGCTGACATTAAAAAGAATTATATGATATATATCACAGCATATTCACGCCGTTGTTCGGCTTTTTTATTTTGCAAAAAAGCCTCAATTACCTCTTTTGTTGCCAATACTTATTTTCGAATAAAAAAGCAGATCATATCTCTCAAAACAAATTCGCGAAAAATACAAAGCATATCATAGAAGCAAATTGCGTTGTGATTTGCGGAAAGATTAAAAGGAGAAGGGATTAGATGAACAATGAACAAATGCTTATGATACTGGCTATCATTATGTGGGCTATGACGTTGCCGCTTTTGATATTGACTGTTATCAAAAAAGTCAATGTGAATAAGAGGAAAAAGGCTTCAAAGAAAAAGCTGGAGTTTTTGAATGACAGCACTTATCAAGAACTCATTTCTAACTACCGCTTATATAAAGATTATTTATATGAAATAGAAGAGGGTTCATTATTTGCCATAGAAGAAAAACGAGTATTCAGTAAGCTATCCGATGCGGTTATGCTGACAAAACTCAAAGACTTTTATAGCAATAATAAGGCCAAATACAACTCAGATACAGAGCTGGTTAGATCTTTTGCCGGCGAATACAAAGCAAAATACAACGGTGAAATTGGAGAGAGAATGGCAGACTTTGTATTTGACTACGTCGCTGTTTTGGATGTCTTACAACGACAATGTACATTTGCAGAAAATGAAGAAGAGAAGGAGCTCGAAACAAGTGAACAAGATGACTATGATAAACGTTCTTCATGGCTTGACAAGTTACTGAATCCGCAATGCGAGCTATACAATAGAGAAGAATACATAAAGGTTGTTAAAAAACTGTCTGATTCATACGATAGGTATAAACTTGCAGAGAGTCACATGAAAGATATTTCAGCATTGACAAGCAATCGCAAAAAACGTGAGATGCCAAAAAGCCATAATGTAGATTAGTTCTTTGACGGCGTCCGGAATAGCTTAATAAATCGAAAGAAGTACCGGCAGGACGACGCAGCCATATCGTCCTGCCGGATTATATTAAAGCTTAACGGCGAAAAGTCATTGTTTTTATGAGAAGTTAGCGAAGCTTGTTATAGTACTCGTAAACTACGGTATCTTCGTAACCGTTTTCGTTTGATATTTTTACCGCTTTTGTATATGTATGCTCACCCAGGCAGTTTTTTTTCTTTTGCATCATGATATGACATTTCTTCGACGGTTGGTTTCTTTATACCTCTGCTGCATCTGAATATGTTGAATCCGGGAGGATACAAATGCAAGCGAGCGCCTTTAATAAAGCGTTTACTTTTCTTTTCGCCGTTTTCTTCATAATAAACGGTTTTAATCTGCCCGTCATACTTGTCTTCAGTGTCGTCTGTGAGCTCAATATCCGATAGATGTGATGTCAGATAAGCTCCGACATTATCAACGCCATCAAGCTTAGTGATATATACAAAACCGTCTTTCCAAAATGAAGCTACTATACTGTTTTCCATAAACGGAGCAATATCCTTGAAAATGAAAAAACAATGTATGTGCCAGGATTCCCGGCCTTGTGGTTCCGGTATACTTATATATTCAAAGTATCCGTATCTTCTGCGGCAACGTTCGACAAAGTGCTTGAAATCCAGGTAAAGCCTTTCGGTGCCTGTCAGATTTTCGGCATATGTGAGCGTTAAAAAGCGACATCTTCTTGTGTCTGTGATGTTCGTGTTGATCAGATCCCTGGCGTGCCCCAATGACCGTTTCACGGATCTTATGTCAGCACCACGATTATTATGATGATTGAACTGTTTGATCTCTCCGTTTCTGGTGTCGACGTATTCATCTGCGGAAAGCTTTCGTGTTGTATGAGCTTTATGACCAAAGTGTTCTCTAGTCATAATCTCTGTGATATTTCCACAGAATTTTACTCTGACTTTCTGATTGTCCTTAATCTGAGAGATCTCATCAGGTGTTAAATATTTGTATTCTATAATATGTTTCTCCTTTTTTGTTTTCAGGTCGTATATCGCCGTCTAATGTTCACTTATAATCAAGTTAAATAAGGAAGGCTGCGCTTTATAACTTATCAAATAGTTAATCGTTTCGGGCTTTTGATAAGCTCGAAACATATTAAACCGGAAATTTGTCAAATTCGCAAAAGAATATTTGAGGGTGTGTCCTTCTTTTGTTGACGATACCTATTCTTATCGATGTCTGGCGTTTTTTACAACGGTCGTAAGTCAGTCGTAAGTTGGCCGTTTTTTATACCTGGCTGTTGTCAATGCCCGCATAAATACTGGGCGTTGAGAAAACACGGCATATTATCAGAAAAGTAAATATATTTTCGCAGATTTTATTGACTTTATCGGCGCGGCATGATAAAATGAAACAAAAAAAAGGAGTGCCGAAATGACTGAAGCCGAAAGACTGAGAAATCTGCAGGTGCCGGCGGGAGTGGTCGACTGCGTTCTCGATACCGATACTTATAACGAGATAGACGACCAGTTCGCGCTGTCGCTGCTCGTGAAGCATGAAAAAACGAACGTGCGTTCGATCTACGCCTGTCCGTTCTTCAATTCTAATTCCACCTCGCCCGAGGACGGGATGGAGCGCAGCTACGACGAGATAATGAATCTGCTCACGCTTATGGGCGATGAGGAGATGAAGAAAAACGTATATAAAGGGAGCAGAGGATACCTGCCGGACGAGAAAACGTTCGTCGAAAGTCCCGCCGCGCGTCATCTCTGCGAGCTCGCGTCGCAGTACAGCAGGGAAAATCCGTTGTACGTCGTTTCGATCGGCTGCATCACCAACGTCGCGTCGGCGATACTGATGAAGCCGGAGATCGTCGATAACATAGTCGTCGTCTGGCTCGGCGGTCATTACACCTCGTGGGTCGATACGAACGAATTCAATATGATGCAGGATATCGCCGCCGCGCGCGTCGTTTTCGGCTGCGGCTGTCCGCTCGTACAGTTACCGTGCATGGGCGTCGTTTCGTCGTTTTACGTGTCCGGCCCGGAGCTCGATTACTGGCTTAAGGGCAAAAACGCGCTGTGCGATTACCTTGTGAAGCACACGACAGAAGCCGCGGAGGAATACGCAAAGGGCAGAGTGTGGAGCCGCATAATCTGGGACGTCACCGCCGCCGCGTGGCTGCTGAACGACGGCGGACGGTTCATGCTGTCCGAGATCATCCACGCGCCGATACCGGAGTACGACCACCAGTACGCGTACGATAACCGCCGCCACTTCATGTGCCGCGTGACACAGATCTTCCGCGATCCGCTCATGCAGGAGCTGTTCAGAGTTTTGGCAAAATAAAATCGGGAGCAGATGCTCCCGTTTTGATTTTGGATCGGATCGTAGGGCGGGGGCTTGCTCCCGCCGCTTTCTCGCAGGTCGTCGAGGGCGCCGACCCCTGCAACCGCGCGTCCCCCTCAGGTTATTAACCTGCTGGAGGGGAACAGGGGGGGTGGGGGTTAATGAGGGGCGGGGGCAATTTGTCAAGTCAAGTGCAACAAAAAACTTGCTTAGGGGAGCGGAAATTGAGGCAGGCTCTCGGTCTGGAATTGATCAAATCGACGACGCGATCAACGTCAGCCTGAGAAATGGTATGGAAATCAAAGCCTTTAGGGAACCAGAATCGAAGCAAACCGTTCATGTTTTCATTTGAGCCTCTTTGCCACGGCGAATGAGGATCAGCGAAATACACGGTAGTATCAAGCTCTTTCTCAAACTCTCTAAATAACGCAAACTCTGAACCGTTATCTAAAGTGATGCTCTTTATCTGCTTGCCTTCACAGGCTCGTATTACTGCCGATTTGAGCGTCTTGCTTGAGAAGCTGTTTATCAGTATTGCTGTCAGATATCTGGAACGCCGGTCTACAAGCGTAAGCAGCCCGCCTTTTCCCGGAGATCCTCTTAAGGTATCTCCCTCCCAGTCTCCATGCCTTAAACGCAGTTTTGTTTCTTCGGACCACTCGTGTATCGTATGATCCGGCTGTATCGTATTGAACCGTGATCTGTCGCGTGTGACGGGCTTTCCTCTGCGTCTGAAGCTGTTTCTCGGAGTAATGCCGCCAAACGATCCGTTTTTAACGGCTCTGTATATCGTTGCAAAAGATATCCTGTCGTCTTTATGGCTTCGGTTCCATTTTTCCGAGATCAATTCCGGTGACCAGTACTTTTTAAGTCTTTTGCGTATAAACCGATATATATCGGTATCCGGTTTTATTCTTGCTGCTCGAACGCTTTTCTTTCTGCGTTTCCTGTACAGTAATATTGCGTTTACCGCCGAATATTCTTCCCGGCTTTGATTTCTTTTTAACTCCCTGTAGATACTGCTCCTGTCTCTTTTAAGGCTTTTTGCGATTTCTGAAATTTTTATTCTTTTTTTTCGCATTACCTCTAGACAAATTCGTTCTTCTGGTGTAAAATGAGTATACGGCTTCATCTTGTCCTCCGTGCATTGTGTTTGTGTGGGAACTTCATTTTACACCCTGGACATCTTGAAGTCAATATTTTTTTGTTGCACTTGATATTATAGCGTGCCGGGAACCCCC
>JAFZRM010000133.1 GCA_017619885.1 Clostridia bacterium
GTTCATACGGAACAGGACCGCGTCGTCGTAGGACTTGAAGAAGCCCGCTTTGTAAACGGTGATCTCGGTCTCGTCGGGATCGGACGTGCCGCCGTCGAGCGCGTCGAAACGCAGCTTGAGGATATAGCCCTCGTAGCCGTTCGCGTCTTCGAGGTCGACCGTGGCGACCTGCTTGCCCTCTGCCTCATAGTATTCGAACTGACGACTGTATCCGCCGGTGAAATCGCCGACACCGTCGGAGCTGCAGTAGAATATCTCGCCTATCGCGTAGCCGTAGTTGGACGTCAGGACCATCGCGAAGTAGGGGTAATCCTCCGCCTTGATCTTGATCTGGGACGAGATATTTAGAGTAATGTACGGGTCGTTGCTGTCGTCGAACGTGAAGGTCACGCTGCCGTCGTCGTTCTGTGCGAAGTGGATATCATGCGGAGAGGAAAGCTTCGTGAAGTCGACGGGAACGTATTCGCCCTCGGCTTCCGGGATCGGAGCTCTCGTGGTCGTCTCGCCGGCGGGGTTCGGGTCGGTGAGCGTCGCTCCGCCGAACACGGTGGAGGTCGAGAGGATCAGGCGGTTGGTGCCGCAGATGTTGTCGTCTCTGTTGTTGATGACGCCGGAGCCCCATTCGAGCCAGTTCTGCCATTTGTTGTCGTTCTCGCCCTGGGTCGCGGTGAGCAGCGCGGCGGCTATGCCGTAGCTGTTGCCGGCGTGCGGGGCGTCTTCAAGCAGCTCATCCCACGGGATGAAGAGCTCGTAAGTGGTCGTCGTGCCGTCGTTGGAGGCGCCGTATCTGCCACCCTCGCTCTGCAGGGCGAGGCCGGACATGATGCCGTGCCAGCAGTAGGAATAGCACTCGCCGTCGTCGGGGCTGTACGCGAACGCGAATTCCTGATATTCATCGGAATAGTTGGCGTCGCGCGCCGCGGATGCGAACAGGCCCTGGTCTTCGGTGCAGCCGTACGGGTCAAGTCTCATCTGCAGGCAGTCGCCGTTCCAGATCTGAGCGCCGTCAACGTTATCGTTGCAGGGGCTGCTGTCGGGAGTCTGCGCGGCTATATAGAAGCCGTCGTACGTATAGCGGAACCAGATGGTGAACTCCACGTCGGTCTGATCGTCCTTGCTGACGTCAGTCTGCGGGTTCTCGGGGTATTTGATATGGGCTACCGTCGGCTGGCCCCATTCGTCGACGCTCACTTTGCCGTCGATCTCGGGTTCGACGTCGAACTGAAGCGCTTCAACTGTCGCGAACGCTTCCGGTTCGTCTTCTGCCGCGCAGATGACTGCCATGGACAGGACCATTGCGGAAGCTATGAGGATCGAAATCAGTTTTTTCATAGTAACACCTTTCATTTATTTTTATTTCTGTTTCAATAATACACTTTTTTTCGTGTTTTGTCAATACCTTTTCAGATTTTGAAGCTGTCTTTGAGCGTGACTATGCGGTTATAAACGCCGTTGTTTCTGCTGTCCATGGTGAAATATCCGAGGCGGACGAACTGGAACCTCTGCCCCGGCGCCGCGTCTTTCATCGCGGGCTCGAGCTTTATGCCGCAGACGGTCTTTTTCGATTCGGAATTGAGATATTTATCGTATTCGGAGGAGTCGATCTCGTTCATGTTCGCGTACGTGAAAAGCCTGTCGAACAGGGCGGCGTCCGCGGTCACGCAGTGATCGGCGGATACCCAGTGGATCGTGCCCTTGATCTTTCTGCCGTCGGCGGGCATGCCGTTGCCGGTTTCAAGGTCCGCGGTGCAGTGCACTTCGGTGACGGCGCCGGTCCCGTCCGTTATGATGTCGACGCATTTGACGATATAAGCGCCCATGAGCCTGACTTCGCCGTCCGGCTTCATGCGGTGGAACTTGGGAGGCGGATCCTTGGCGACGTCGTCGCGCTCGATATAAAGCACCTTCGAGAACGGCACTTTTCTCATGCCGGCTTCCGGGTCGTTCGGGTTGTTCGGCAGATCGAAATACTCGACTTTGCCGTCCGGGTAGTTGTCAATCACGACCTTTACCGGATCGAGAACGGCGATACGGCGCTCCGCGGTATTGTTCAGCTCCTCGCGCACGCAGTGCTCGAGCAGACCGATATCGACGAGGCTGTTCGATTTCGCGACGCCGACGCGCCCGATGAAATCGAGGATCGACGCGGCGGTGAAGCCGCGGCGGCGCAGGCCGCAGAGCGTGGGCATGCGCGGGTCATCCCAGCCGTCGACAAGCCCGGTCTCGACGAGATGACGCAGGAAACGCTTGCTCATCACGGTATGCGTGACGTTGAGACGCGCGAATTCGATCTGTCTCGGCTTCGCGGGCAGATCGACGTGATCGCGTACCCAGTTGTAAAGCGGCCTGTGGTCCTCGTATTCGAGCGAGCAGAGGCTGTGGGTGATGCCCTCGATCATATCCTGGATCGGGTGGGCGAAATCGTACATCGGGAAGATGCACCATTTTCTGCCCTGTCTGTGATGGTCAATATAGCGGATGCGGTAAAGCACCGGGTCGCGCATGTTGAAGTTGCCGCTGCCGAGGTCGATTTTGGCGCGCAGCGTGTATTTTCCCTCGGGGAACTCGCCGGCTCTCATCCTGCGGAACAGGTCGAGGCTCTCCTCCGCCGGTCTGTCGCGATACGGCGAGGTCGCCGGCGTTGAGAGGTCGCCGCGGTAGTCTCTGAACTGATCTGCCGACAGCTCGCAGACGTATGCGTCGCCCGACATGATCAGCTTTTCGGCGAGCTGATACGTCGTCTCGAAATAGTCGGAGCCGTAGAAGAAGCGGTCCTCCCAGTCAAATCCGAGCCAGTGGATGTCTTCTTTTATCGCGTCGACGAATTCCGTGTCCTCTTTCGCGGGGTTGGTGTCGTCCATGCGGAGGTTGCACATCCCGCCGTATTTCTGCGCGGTGCCGAAGTCGATCACGAGCGCCTTGCAGTGGCCGATGTGCAGATATCCGTTGGGCTCCGGCGGAAAACGCGTGTGAATCTTCATTCCGGGATTTTCAAGCAGATCCTCGTCAATAAAATCGTATATAAAATTTGATGATTCCATATTATACCTTCCTTAAAGCATCGATCTGATATTGTCCGCGACCTGCACGGCTAGCGCCTCGATACCCTCGAGGCTTGCGTGGATGCCGTCCGCCGCCAGATATCTGTCGGGATCCGCGGCGATCACGGAGTAAAGATCGTTTATCTTCACCCCGCGCGCCGAAAGCATCTTCGCGCAGGCTTCGTTGTAGCGTTTTATATCGGCGTTCCAGACGTCCGTGTAATCGCAGAGGAAAAACTGGGGTTCGCCCTTCTGCGTGAGCAGGTAATTCGTCTTCGTCTGCTCGTCGAGCTGCCGTCCGCCGGGCGTCATCGTCGCCCAGATGAGATTCTTCGTATAGCTCTCCATCTGGATCGCGAGCCGCTCGTTGCACTGCAGGTATTCGTCGAGCGGCGTGAACACTTTCCCGTCCGCCGTGCAGCGGTGCAGATCCCAGATGCCCGTGTTCCAGTGGACGACGTCGATCTTCGGGTTGCCCCAGCTCATCATCCAGAAGAACATGCCCCACAGGGCGAATTTCGTGAAGCGGCAGTTCTCTTCCGGCGCGTACACGTGCACGTCGTCTCCGAGAAGCTCCGCTACGCGCTGCTGATACAGCATACGCATCGAGTCACCTATAAGCAGTACGTTTTTCATCCGATCAGCTCCAGTTCTTCATCTATCCTCTGCTTCATCCGGTCCGCGCCGAGGATCTTTATTACCTCGTACAGATCCGGCGAATTGAGTCTTCCGGTCACGGCGACGCGTATAAATGACGCGACGTCGCCGACGTGTCCCTTGTAATCCTGCGGGTTCTTGCGGTAAAGCTTCGTTTCGCGGGCATAACCGATCGACTCCGCTATGTCCTTGCACTTTTCAAACCACGCGGTCTGATCGTCGCCTTCGTCGTAAGTTTCAGCGAAAGCCTTAAGCGCCGCTTTGATATCGTTTTTATCCTTATCCGCGGGCATCTCGTCGTCGCGGGTGAAGTATTTGTCGTAGAAGAAGCTCATATACGGCTTGACGTCCGCCCACACCGCGAAATCCTTCCTCGGCTTGGCGCCGCCGCGTCCTATCGAGAGGATGCTCTCGGCGTAGCCGCGGTCGGCGGCGAGCGTTTCGTAAAAACCGGGGTCCTCGGTCTGCGCGTATGCGAGCACGCCTTCATAAACTTCGGCCGCAGTCATGCGGGAGATGACGTTTTTGGAGACGTCGTTTAGCTTTTCGATGTCGAACAGACAGCCGGACGCGCTCATCTTCTTTATCGAGAACGGAAATTCCGTTCTGTCTTTATCGGGATTCTGCATGTGCCATTCCTCGTAATTGGAATTGAGCAGAGTCATGACGTATTCGTTCACGGCTTTGACGGAATAGCCCATTTTCCTGTAATCGTCGAGGTTCGCGCCCATGTCGCGCTTCGACAGCTTCTTTTTGTTGCCGTTTTCGTCGAGGCGCATCAGCTGCGCGATGTGCATGTATTTGGGCAGCTTGAAGCCGAGATAGCGGAAAAGCATCACGTGCTTCGACAGGCTCGGCAGCCACTCCTCGCCGCGGATGACGTGCGTCGTGCGCATGAGGTGATCGTCGACCGCGTGGGCGAAGTGATACGTCGGGATGCCGTCGGATTTGAGCAGGACCACGTCCTCGTCGTTTTCCGGTATCTCGAGCGGACCTTTGACGAGGTCCGTAATCTTTATTTTCTTTTCGGGATCTCCGTCGGCGACGGCGAAAAGCGCGAAGCGGTGGCCGGCGGCGAGCTCCGCCTCGACCTGCTCCATGGTAAACTGCCGGCGCTTCAGCATCGCCTCGCGGCGCGCCTCGGCGTCCTGCTCCCAGTTGACGCTTTTTATCTCGGCCTTTTTGTCGAGCGTTTTGAGCTCGTCAAGCTCCTCGTCGGTGGAAAACACGGGGTACGCGACGCCGTCCCGAACGAGCTTTTTGGCGTAAACGTGATATATATCGACGCGCTGACTCTGCGTGTAGGGGCCGTAGGCGCCCTTGTCGCCGTCGGCGGTGACGCCTTCGTCGAAGCGGAGGCCGTAATGATCGAGTATCTTCGTTATGAACGCGGCGGCGCCTTCGACTTCGCGCTTCGAATCCGTGTCCTCTATGCGCAGATAGAACACGCCGCCCGACTGGTGAGCGAGACGCTCGCAGACTGTCGCGGGAAAAAGACCGCCGAAATGGAAAAATCCGGTGGGCGACGGCGCTATTCTCGTCACCTTCGCGCCCTCGGGCAGATCTCTTTCGGGATATCTGTTCTCCATATCTTCGGGCGTCAGCGTGACGTCGGGAAATAATAATTCTGCAAGTCTGTTGTAATCCATAAACTCCCGTCCTTGATAAATGATATAGAATGATTATACACCGTATGACGGCAAAAATCAAGTATTATACAGAAAAAATAAAGGAAAAAGCGCGCAGCACGCGCTTTTTCCGTTGATTCACTGCTCGATCGTTTCGAGTCCGTAGTAGTATCTCTGCAGATAAAGCGCGGATTCGAGCGTTATGCCGTTGCCGAGGAAATCCGCGGAAAGGAAGTTCGCGCGGTTATCGGCAAGCATGTTCGATTTCGAGGTGAGGTAATCGAGTATCGCCTGAACGTCGCGGCTGTTGATGACGCCGTTGCCGTCCACGTCGCCGTAGATGACCGTCAGGTAGTACATACCGTCGACGGAGATCGACATCCCCGTCTTCATCCTTTCGGTGGACGGAGCGACCGCTCCGGTCGACGTAAGGACGACCACTTTCCCGGTCTCGAGGCCTTCGGACGCGGTTATGTCGTCAACGATCTCACCCACGGTGACGCCGGGGTTGATGCCGGTCGCGATGCGCTCGCCGGTGCCCGCCACGGTGCGGAGCTTCACGGTCGACGACGACGCGATGACCGTGCAGGTGCAGGTCAGCGTCCCGTCCGCGTTCTGCGCGGTGATCTCGGCTCTGCCGCTCTTCTTCGCGGTCACTACGCCCTCTCCGTCGACCGACACGGCGTCGGGATCGGAGCTCGTGAACGTCAGCTCGGGCAGTTCGCCTTCGCTTTCGTCTTCCATTATCGCGGTGACGGTGAGTTTTAACGTCTCGCCTACCGACAGTCTTACTTTCTGCTCGCCGAACACTATTTCTTTTATCTGAGGGGCCGGCGGTTCCGTTTCGGTCTCGGTCTCCGACTCTGTTTCAGTCTCGGTCTCGGTCTCGGTTTCCGTTTCGGTCTCTGTTTCCGTTTCGGTCTCGGTCTCAGTTTCGGTTTCCGTCTCCGTCTCCGTTTCGGTTTCCGTCTCGGTCTCCGTTTCCGTCTCGGTCTCGGTCTCCGTTTCCTCGCCGGGTTCTGTCTCGGTCACGGGCGTCTCTCCGCCCTCCTCGGCTCTCGCCCTGACGCCCGGCAGCAGCACCGCCGCCGCAAGGCAGACCACGATCATAAGCGACACGGCGCAGAGCAGGATATGTATGAAGCTTACGTTTTTCGTCTTATTCATTGTCCTTGTCCTCCTCGTCCAGTCTGAGTTCGTCGTCGTCTTCATCGTCGATGTTGATTATGTCGTCCTCGTACGAGAGATCTCCGTCGTCGTCTCCTTCGTCGTCGAAGTCGCCGTCGTCGTAATACTCGTCGTCTTCGTCGATCTCTTTCTTGCGCTTGAAGTAGATGAACAGGAAGTAACCCACGCCGCCGATGACGGACAGGATTATGATGCCGGCGACTATATACCAGATCACGTTGCCGTGTCCTTTATTGCCGGTCTCCTCGGTCGTCTGCGCGGTGTCGGCGGTCGTCGACGGCGCCGCGGTATCCGTCTCGTCGTTCGTGCGGCTCGCGATCTCGTTCCATCTTTCGCGCGCGGCCTCGAGCTTCTGATAGTTGATGACCGCGTTCTTCTGAAGCGTCGTCATCGAGTTGTATTTGTCTATGAGTTCTTTTATCTGATCCTTGCTTTCAAGGCTGATCGTGTTGAGGTCGAGCGCGTCGATCGCGGCGATCAGCTCGTCCACCGCCTCACGCGGATAGAACGTCACGCGGAACGTCTGCGAAACGGTCGAATAAGTCACGGTCACGTTCTGCTCGCCTACGTACGTGCTGTCGTATCCGGAGAGCATGTTCTTCGTGATCGGCACCTCTTCGCTGCTGCCGTCGTCGTATCTGATGAGCAGTACGCCGCCGGTCGTGTCGATATCGTCACCGATGAGGTAATCGGTCTTCGAGATCGGAGAGGTTATGTCGAACGCGATGACGTTCTTCGACTGGACGGTTATCGTGACGGAGGTCGTCTTTTCCTTATATTTCACGAGCAGTCTCTGATCACCGATGGCTCCGGGCTCGAAGCCTGTGATCTCGATGTCCTTGTCGTCCATCGAAAGCTCGCTGTAAGTACCGTCGGTATACGTCACAAGCAGTACCCACGAGGAGTAATCGGGCGTGACGCCGAGCGCGTATTCGGTTCTGTACGTGCCCTGCTTTACCGAGATCGAGGATATCGATTTCTTTATCGTGAACGTCTGCGAAACGCGCTGGCCGTTCGTGGTGACCGTTATCGTGTAGGTGCCGTTCTTGTCGCAGGTGTACGGGCTCGTGATCGAGACAGCGCCTCTGCCCTCGTATACGAGGCTCGCGCTCGACACGTCGAAGGTAACGACGACGTTGCCGCTGTACGTGCCCTCGTTCTTGTCGGAGCCGTTCAAAAGCATTCCGGGTCTCGAGCCCCACGCGGTCACGACGTCTGTCTTCGGATCCTTGCAGTCGATCAGCTTGTAGGTCGCCTCACTCTTGCCGTTGTAGAGCGTGCATTCCTCAACGGAGAAATTCGCTGTCGTCTTCTCGGTGACGGTGCTCTTGACCTTGAGCTGGAAGCTGTATATCTCTTTCGCCGTCGTCGGCAGCGTGAGTTTTCTCGTGTTCGCGTACGTGTACGCGAAGCTGACCTTGTCTATACCGTCGAACGCCACGCTCGTCAGGTCGTCGTTGTTTATTTTCAGAAGCGACTTTTCGGAGCCGGCGACGTAATCAAAGCACGCCGTATCGAAACTTACCGACAGAAGCATCGCGGAAATACGCGGCGACATCGTCCTGTAGTTGTCGATCGACACGGTCACCGTTATAGTCTCGTCCTTTGTCGGATTCGTGTTTGAAGCCGCAACGCTTATCTGCGCCATATCCTGATCGGTTACGGCGAACGCTGCGACCGAAAGACAAGACAAAGACAACAGTACCGCGATCAGCAGTGCGATCATCTTCAGTCCCGGGTTCTTGATCATTTTCATCATACCTTCCTGTATAAAAGAGTTCAGTTTGATTATAGCGGAAAAATATGAAACTGGGATATTCTTTTTTTAAATTTATTTACGAGATACTCTTGAAAAAAAAGGCAATATGTGCTATACTGAAGAAAAATGAGGAAAAATGTACTTTGCGGCAGGGGGCAACGGATAATATGGCTGATAACGGAGTAATGTTTCGGACCTCGATAGGCGGCTTCAACAAGGCGGACGTCACGGCGTATCTTGACAAGCAGAACGCCGATTTCCGCGCGTTTTCGACGCGCCAGAACGCGCTGCTTCAGGAGAAGGACGCGAAGATCACGGATCTGTTGACCCAGCTTTCGGAGATACGGGCAAAGCTTGACGACATGGAGCTTTCCTATTCCGTGCTCTCAGCCGAGGCCGACGGGATGAAAAAGAAGCTCGAGGAGGCCGCCGCGGAAGCGGAGGCGAAGGACGCGGAGATACAGCGTCTGAAAAGCGAAGGCGCCGAGGGCGAGGACGAGCGCGAGCGCAAGGCCGAAATGTACGACGGTATGTCGTCTCAGCTCGGCGATATACTGATAGCGGCGAACAGGAGCGCGGATTCGATCATATCCGAGGCGAACGAAAAAGCCGCGAGAATCGGCGAAGCAGCCGCCGCGTCGGCCGAGGAGCTGAAACGCGGGTTTGCCGCGAAGATGACGCGCATTTCGTCCGCGATAAAGAACAACGCTCGTGCGGCGACCGAGAATTTCCGCGCGGAGGTCAAGGCGGAGCTCGACGATCTGAGAGCGCTGCTCGCCGACACGATGAAGACGGTGGACGAGCGCGGCGCGGTGTTCAGCGAAAAGGCCGACAAGCTCGAAAAACGGCTCGATACGGATCTCGACAACACCGTTACCGAGATCGACAAAGAGATAGACGCGCTGAAAGAAATCCGCTGAAAACCGCGAGGTTATCAAAATATAGAAGCACCGGCCGGAGCAGGGATCGCAAATCCCTGTTTCAGCCGGCCTCTTAACGCTTGTGATTATACAGATTTGACCGAATATTTACAATATCTGACCGGTGTATATATCGTTTTTCAATAATTTTGTGGTACAATCACGGCGGAGGGATGAAAATGAAGGACCTTTTATTCGTATACAATCCGCATTCCGGAAAGGGAAAGATAGTCAACGCTCTGTCCGACATCGTGTCGGTATTCACCGCCGCCGGTTACGACGTCACGGTGCATCCGACCTCGGCGCCGCTCGACGGGCACGATTACATCGCCGCGCACGCGGGCGAATACTCGCTCGTCGTCGTGGGCGGCGGCGACGGGATGCTTCATGAGCTGCTCGGCGGTCTGCGCGAGTCCGGCTGCGGCGTCGCCTGCGGCTACATCCCGTCGGGCACGATAAACGATTTTGCGCGCTCGCTCGGCATACCGAAAAACCCGGTAAAAGCGGCGGCGGTCGCCGTGTCGGGAAATTACAGCGTCGTCGACTGCGGTCTGTGGAACGGAAGGGTGTTCTCTTACGTCGCGGCGTTCGGCGTGTTCACCGACGTCGGTTACACGACCGACCAGAAGATGAAGAACGCGATCGGACCTTTCGCATATTATCTCGACGTCCTGCACGGAATGGACCTGAAGAATTTCCGCGCCTCGTCGGTGCGCGCGGCGCTTACCGTGAACGGCCGGACGTACGAGGACGATTTCATCTTCGCGCTGACCGGCAACACGCACTCCGTCGCGGGCCTCACGGGAATCGTTCCCGAAGGCGCGTCGATGTGCGACGGTCTGCTCGACTACACGTTTCTTAAAACTCCGAAAAGCATCGCGGACATCGAGTTGATCCAGTCCTCGATCCTCAGCCGGAAATTCGATCCGTCCGTGATCGTGTCCGGCAGGGCTGAAACTCTCAGCGTCAAAACCGACCGGCCCGTCAAATGGACGCTCGACGGCGAATACGGAGGCGAGGTCGACGAAGCTACCCTGCTCTGTCTGCCGTCCTCGGTCAAAATAGCCGTTCCGTAAAAAAACTCCGGTGCGGGATGATCCTCACCGGAGTTTTTTATTCCGTCCTGTGCAGCGCTTTTGAAAGCGGCGGCAGGGCGGCTTTTATTATAAGCCCGTTAAGAGT
Source organism: Clostridia bacterium (assembly GCA_017619885.1). Taxonomy (GTDB): domain Bacteria; phylum Bacillota; class Clostridia; order Oscillospirales; family CAG-272; genus UBA1248. Next base: position 10,376 of record JAFZRM010000133.1, read on the forward strand.
GCCGGTCACCGCGGCGGCGACGAGCAGTACCGGCAGATAATAAAACACGTAACCGCTCCCGAGCATCAGCGCCGCGACGGCGGTCTGTCCGACGTTGTGAGTCACAGCGCCGCCGACGCTGACTCCGACGTGGCCGAACCTGTTCGTCTTTTTGAGCAGCACCATAACGGCGAAGCTCAGCACGCCGCCGCAGAGGCTGTATAAAAACGACGTGAAGCTTCCGAAAACGAGCCACGACACCGTGATTTTCGCCGCGCAGACGAACGCCGCCTCGCCCGTCCCGAGCAGATAAAGCGCCGCCATAACGAGTATATTGGCGAAGCCCGGCTTGATGCCGGGGATGCCGGCGATATCGGACGGCAAAAGAAATTCGAGATATCCGACGGCGACCGCGAGCGCGGCGAGCACTCCGGTCAGGGCGATCCTTACAGCTTTTTTCATACCGTGAAATCGACACCGCCCTTCCCCGTCACGCGGACCGTGACGCCGCCCGGCAGGCAGATTATCGATTCGCCGCTTTGGCTGATCGGCTTATGATGCACGCAGACCTGTCCGCGGCATACGGCGGAGCTGACGAACGTCTCTCCGTCCTTTATCGTGACTGTACAGATCCCGTCGACGTCGACCACGGCGTTCTCCGATAATGGATAACTGCCGTAAAGCTTTCCGTTCAGCGTTATCTCCACCCGCTCGCCCTCGGACCTCGTGAAATAAAACACGCAGAAAAGGATCGCGGCGCACAGAACGACCGCGGCGACAAGGATCAAATCGTGCCTGAGTTTATCTTTCATACGACGCAAACCCCGCTGTCCTTTCCGCGCTCCCGTCCGCTTTTATCCACAAAGCCTCGGCGTCATACGACTGCGCCAGGGCTTTTCCGTCTTGTACGCTCATGCAGAACAGCGCCGTCGACAACGCGTCCGCGTACGCGGAGCTTTCACAGACCACCGTGACCGAGCGGTACAGACTTGCCGGATAAAGCGTGTCGGGGTCGATTATGTGGTGATATCTGATCCCGTCGAGCTCGTAAAAGCGCTGATAGTCGCCGCTCGTGACGACGGCAAGACCGGACACGGCGAGCTTCGTATACAGCCCGCCCTCGGGATCGGTCACGCCGATGAGCCAGTCGCCGTCGGGCTTGGCGCCGCCGGTGACGACGTTTCCGCCGACGTCGAGCGCGAAGCTCTGCACTCCGGTCCTCTTTACCGCCTCCGCCGCCTTGCCCGCGGCGTAGCCTTTTGCGACGGCGCCGAGATCGAGACTCAGCCCGGGATCGGTGAAGCTAATCGCGGAGCCTTCTGTTTTCACAAACTGAAATCCCGTGTGCTTCGCCGCCTCTTTCAGGCTTTCCATATCGGGCAGCCTGTCCGCTGATTCACGGCAGTCGTGCCAGATCGATAAAACGGAGCCGAGCGAGGCGTCTAGCTTGCCGCCGGACAACCCGTAAAACGTCTTGCAGACGCCGAGCAGCTCGATTAACTCCTCCGGCACCTCCACCGGCTGCGATCCGGCGAGGCGGTTGACGGTCGCGGCGTTGTTGACGCCTTCGTATTCGTTGTAGATATCGAATATGCGGTGCAGACGCAGAAGCTCGCCGTGAAGCGCTTCGCACGCCCGATCAAACTGCGCTTCTGAATCGCAGTACGCGGAAAACTCCGTGACCGTGTCGAACGTGTCGGCATACGTCACGGAGTATCTTTTCTGTGTTTTCCCGCACGACGCAAACGTCAGCAGGACGATCAGCGCGGACAGCGCCGCGCAGATTCTTTTCGCGTTTTTCATATTCGTTTGACAATGATGCCGGCCGGGCATTTCTCGGCGCATCTGCCGCAGCCCGTGCATTTGCTCTGGTCTATGTGAGCGAGATTGTTTTCCACGGTGATCGCGCCGGACTCGCATACGCGGGCGCACAGACCGCAGCCGATACAGCCGTCCGTGCACGCCTCTCTTACCGCCTTGCCCTTGCTCTTCGACCAGCAGCGGACGACGTATTTAGTGTCGTACGGTATCAGTTCTATCAGGCCGTTGGGGCAGGCGTCGACGCAGCGGCCGCAGGCGCGGCATTTTTCCGGATCGACGATCGCCAGCCCGTCTGCCACGCGGATCGCGTCGTAGGGGCAGAACGCGGCGCACGTGCCGAAGCCACAGCAGCCGTAAGCGCATTTTTTAGAGCCGTGACCGGGCGCGAGATACGCGATACGGCAGTCGTGCGTGCCGGTAAAGTCGTAATTCGCGCTCGTTTTCGTGCAGTTGCCGGAGCAGCGCACGTACGCGGTCATACGCTTCTTTTCCTCAACGGTAACACCTAAAATACCGCTTATTACGGCGGGATCGGACGCCGTGCACAGTCCGGGATCGGCGCCCTCCGCCACGACGGCGTGCGCGTAAGCGTCGCATCCGGCGTAGCCGCAGGCTCCGCAGTTGGAGCCGCCGAGCGCCTGTCTCAGCTCAGCCTCGCGCGGGTCGACCTCGACCTTGAATTTCTCACCGAGGATACCGAGAAGTATCCCTATGACGATACTGACTCCGGCTATCACGCCGCAGGCGATGAGTACGGGTGTGAGCGTCAGGGCGGCGGGCAATAAGTTCATATACATACGCCCCTCCTAAAACGACACGCCCTTGAAGCCGAAGAACGCGATCGCCATCAGTCCCGCCGCGAGCAGGACTATCGGCATTCCGCGGAACGCTTTCGGGATCTTGTTGTATTCGATCCGCTCGCGGATTCCCGCCATAAGGACTATCGAGATGAGAAATCCGACGGCGGTGCCTATCGAGAACACCATCGTGTCAAAGAATCCGTAGCCCTTCTGCGCGCTGTCTATCGCGACGCCGAGCACGGCGCAGTTCGTCGTTATCAGCGGCAGATAGACGCCGAGCGCCTTGTAGAGCGCTGGGATCTTCTTTTTCAGGATGATCTCGACCGTCTGCACGAGCGCGGCGATTATGAGGATAAACGCTATCGTTCGCATATAGACGAGATCGAGCGGGATCAGTATGAACGTGTTTATCAGATAAGTTATTGCCGAGGACAGCGTGATGACCACCACGACGGCGGTGCCCATGCCGGCCGCGGTCTGCGTCTTTTTAGAGACGCCGAGGAACGGACAGAGCCCGAGGAAACGGCTCAGGACCACGTTGTCGAGCAGCGCGAAGTTTATCAGTCCGAGGATGAAACCGGTCAGATATTTCATTTCTCTTCATCCTCCTTCTTTCCTATACTGCAGGAGGAATCCATGCAGGAGGCGCAGTTGCCGGAACAGAATTTCTCCGGCGGCTCGGTCTTGCTCTTGCCGATTTTCAGCTTGTTCTGAAGTGCTGTGAGACCCGCGAGCACGAAGAACGCGCCCGGCGCCATTATCATTATCGTCGCGGGGACGAAGCCTTCCGGCATTATATCAAAACCGAAGACGCTGCCCTTGCCGAGCAGTTCACGGAACGAGCCGATCAGCGTCAGAGCGACCGTGAAGCCGAGACCCATGCCGAGGCCGTCGAAGAACGACGCGACAGGCGGGTTCTTCGAGGCGTACGCCTCCGCTCTGCCGAGAATGATGCAGTTTACCACGATAAGCGGTATGAAAAGCCCGAGCGAATGATAAAGCGGACGCACGTACGCCTGCATCAAAAGATCCACGATCGTGACGAACGACGCGACGATGACTATATACGCCGGCATCCTCACGCGGTCGGGTATGAATTTGCGCAAAAGCGATATTATAAGGTTCGACATCATAAGCACCGCGCAGGTCGACAGTCCCATGCCGAGACCGTTTATCGCGGAGGTAGTGACGGCGAGCGTCGGGCACATGCCGAGCATGAGCACGAACGTCGGATTTTCCTTTATGATGCCGTTGTAAAGTCTTTCAACAGGTTTCAGCACCGTGCTCACCTCCCGTCCGCATGCGCGCGGCAGAACGCGGCGGCGGTATTCACCGCTTCGACGACGGCTTTCGTCGTGATCGTCGCGCCCGTTATCGCGTCTATCTGGCCCTCTCCGGGGTCGCCGTTTTTGACGTAGCCGATCTCGGCCGCCGTCTGGCCCTTGAACTGAGCGATCCATTCCTCGTCCTGGCAGTTCGCGCCGAGGCCGGACGTCTCGCTCATCGACGTGACGCGCACGCCGGTGATCGCGCCGTCGACTCCGACGCCGACCGACATGACCACGTCTCCGCCGTAGCCGTTATGCGAGACGGCGGACACGACGGTGCCGACGAAATTCCCTTCGCCGTCCTTCGCCTCGTACGCCTCGACGACGTACGCGCCGGTTTTGCCCTCGTTGAAGCGGTCGACCTCGGAGGCGTCTATCGGCTCGAAGCTTGCCGCGCCCTCGGAGACGAGATAGAACGAATCGGTCTTCTCCTTCGCCTCGGCTTCGGCGATCTTCGGCGAGGTCAGCATATGGACGAGCGACAGGCACAGCGCCGCGGCGATGGTTATCGCGAGCAGTGACAGAGTGTCTTTTATGATGCTCTTTTTCATTACTTCTTCACCCCTCTTCTGACTCCGAAGGGCTTCGGATACGTCCATTTTTCAATAAGCGGCGTCAGCAGGTTAGCGAGGATTATCGCGAACGAAATGCCCTCGTACATGCCGCCGAAGCAGCGTATGACCGCCGTGAAAAGACCGACGCAGACGCCGAAAATGATCTGTCCCCAGAACGTCACGGGCGTCGTCGTATAATCGGTCGCCATGAACACAGCCGCGGCGAGCAGACCGCCGCCGAGCACGTGCACGGTCAGGTAGTTGAGCGTTATCGGCTCGCCCTTCACCGCGGTGAAAAGCGCGACGAAAGCGACCGTCGAGACGACGACCGACAGCGGCACTTTTATCGTTATGACGCGCCGGATCAGCAGATACGCCATGCCCAGCAGTATCGCCGCCGCGGACGTCTCACCGATCGAGCCGGGGTGATTTCCTATGAACATCTGCGCGTAGCTGACGTAGCCGCCGTCTCTGACGAGCTGCAGCGGCGTCGCGGCGCTGACCGCGTCGACTCCGCCGACGCCGGGATAAGTCGTCATTATGCCGGAGAACGCGAGCACGAGGAAGCACCTCGCCGTCAGAGCCGGGTTCATGAAGTTCTGTCCGATACCGCCGAAAAGCATTTTGACGATAAGTATGGCGAAAACGCCGCCGATGACCGGGATCCACCACGGCGCGGTCGAATAGAGGCTGAGCGCGAGTATAAGGCCCGTGACGACGGCGGAAAGATCCGACACCGTGACGGGAAGCTTCATCAGCTTTTCATATACGAACTCCGTCAGCACGCACGACGCAACGCTTATCGACGTGACGAGCAGCGCGCGCCAGCCGAAATAGACGAAGCCGAATATCATAGTGGGCGACAGCGCTATTATCACGTCGAGCATCACCGTCTGAGTGGTGCGCGTCGTTCTTATATGAGGAGATATTGAAACGTTGAGCGTTTTCAATTCGATTATCCTTTCGTACCGTTATTGGCTTCCTTTGCCGCGGCGGCGGCCTTTTTCTTTTCCAGAAGCACGAACTGCTTCGCCGCGACGATGGACTGCGAGAGTCTTCGTTTCGCGGGACAGATATACGTGCAGCTGCCGCAGCCGATGCACTCGAGCCCGTGCAGGCGCTCGAATTCCGCGAAATCGCGCTCGTCCGCCGTGTTCTTGAGCTTTATCGGCATGAGATGCTCGGGACACACGGTCAGGCATTTCCCGCAGCGTATGCATTCGGACGGGTTGTATACCCTGTCGCGCTTGTATGCGAGTATGCACGAGGTAGTTTTGTTGACCGGCAGCTCGAGATTGTATACGGCGAAGCCCATCATCGGGCCGCCGAAGATCACTTTTTCCGGCTCCGCGGTAAATCCGCCCGCAGCTTCTATCAGCTCCTCCGCCTTCGTTCCTATCGGGACGAGGAAGTTCGACGGTTCTTTGACCGCGTCGCCGGTCACCGTCACTACGCGGTGCGTCAGCGGCTTGCCGTACGCCACGGCGTCGGCGACGGCGATCACCGTCGAGAAGTTGACGACGATGCAGCCGGCGTCCGCCGGGAGCATTTTCGAGTTGATGCGGCGCTTCGTGACCGCCTCTATTATCATTCTTTCGCCGCCCTGCGGGTATTTCTTTTTAAGCGGCAAAACCGAGATATTGTCGTATCCCTCACACGCCGCCGCGACTGCCTCGATGCCGTCGGGCTTGTTGCCCTCGATGCCGATGACTCCGACGGATTCCGGGAAAAGCGAGGTGAGTATCCTCATCCCGAGCACCGCCGCCTCCGGCCTCTCGAGCATCAGGCGGTGGTCGCAGGTGATATACGGCTCGCATTCGGCGCCGTTGCAGATGACGTGATCGATGTGAAGCCCGTCCCTGACGGAGAGCTTTACGTGAGTCGGGAACCCGGCTCCGCCCATGCCGACGATGCCGGCGTCCTTTATCGCGGCCTTTATCTCGTCCGCGGTCATGCTCTGCCAGTCGCGCTCCGCGCCGTAGTCCGGAACGGTCTCGTAGATACCGTCGTTTTCGACTATAACCGCGGTCGCGGTGTCGCCGTTCATGCATTCGCGGCCGGTCACGGCTTTGACGGTGCCGGAGATCGAGGCGTAAACGCCCGCGGACACGAATCCGCCGGGATCGGCGAGCTTCTGCCCGATCAGCACGCGTTCGCCCGCCCGCACGCACGGCACCGCGGGCGCGCCTATATGCTGATTCATCAGATATACGAGCTCGCCCTTGGGTCTGTATATTTGTATGGCGGCGTGAGACGAAAGCTTTTTGCCGTCCCTTATATGTACGCCGCCGCGGAAAGTCTTCAAAGACATCGCACGTTTCCTTTCATGACCCGTATGGGTATAATACGGTCAGTATATTTTAACACCCTCGGGCGCCGTTGTCAATACGTATTTTGTTACAAAAACAATATATCCTTTTTATTTTATTCGGTATATAAGACAACGGTGACGCGCGCGGGCATAAAAAAAGCCGCGAACCACGGTTCGCGGTCTTTTGCCGGGAGACTATCCGAGCAACTCGTCTATCTTCTGCATGAACTGCTTGTATACCGGGAATCTGTATACCTTCGGCACCTCCGCCGCAAGCTCCTTGAGCCGTTTAAGCTCGTCTTCGCTCATGCACGGCAAAAGCTCCGGGATCTTCGAGTACATCGCGGCGAGCAGCACGTCGCGCTCCTCCGCCTTTTTCGATCTCGGCTGGCTCAGTATTACGGACGCCGCGGAAAACGCCTGATCCGGCGCCTCCGCCGCGATCTTTTTCACGTATTCGCCGACGGACTCCATGAAATTCCTGTCTTCTTCCGACATTTCCCTGCCCCGGCCGGTGAACCAGCCGCGGAAGATATCGAGAAAACCGCGCTTCTCCGGCACGTCGGTCGCGCTTATGTAATCGGCGTAAAGCTGTTTGAATTCTTCGATCATTTCCTAAAAATCCGATGTGACTGCCCCTTGCGGGGCAGTCACGGTGTGCTATGCTATCAATAAACTTCTTTCCACTCGTTGATGTTGGAGGGATCGAATTTGAAAGGCGGGCCGAGGATGATCTCGGACGCGTTGGTCCCTTCGACAGCAGTGAGTTTGTACTGGGTCTCGCCCATCATGAACGTTCCGCCGACGGTGCCGTCGATGTCGCCCTTAACGAGCGCGACAGACGCGTAAGCCGCGAGCTTGCCGAGGTCGATCGGGTTCCATAGGAACATGTACGGGCAACTGTGATCGGCGTCGTTTCCGATGTACGCGGCCATCTCGGAGGGAAGTCCGAGGCCGGTGAGCTTGACGGTCGATTTCTTGTCCTGCAGGACTTTCGCCGCGGCCATGATGCCGACGGTGGTCGGAGCGCAGATGACCTTCAGGTTCGGGTACTTCTGGAGCAGAGCCTGGGTCTGGTCGGTGGACTTCTGCGGCTCGTCGTCGCCGTAAGCGACTTCAACGAGAGTCAGATCCTTATATTTGCTGTCGGCTGCCGCTATGGCTTTCATCGCGTCGATCCAGGCGTTCTGGTTGGTCGCCTGAGAGGTGGCGGAAAGTATCGCGTATTCGCCGGCGCCGCTCGCGATGTCGTAAACGGCGTCGATCAGCGCCTGGCCGACTTCCTGAACGCCCGCCTGGTTGCAGAACGTGAGACGGTCTGCCACTGCCACGTCGGAGTCAAGAGTGAGGATCTTTATGCCTTTTTCCTTCGCGCTCTTCAGCGTTGCGGAAAGAGCGTTGGCGTCGTTCGCGGCTATCGCTATGGATTTGACGCCCTGAGCTATCAGCGAGTTGATAACGGCTATCTGCGCGTCAACGGTCGCTTTTTCGGGGTGCTTCACAACGTACGACGTGATGCCCTGAGCCTTCATCGCCGCGACGAAGCCTTCGGCTTCCTTCTCGTTGTATGCGTTGCCGGACGCTTTGGTGACGAGCGCGTATTCCGCGCTGCCGGATGACGCGCCGCCGCAGGATACGAGGATCGCCGCCGCCATGACGGTCACCAATAGAAGTGCTGTGAGTTTTTTCATGGTTTTCCTCCTGTAATATTATGTAAAGGCGTTAATCCGCCGTTACTGATTTCGGTTTCTTTTTTGCTTTGCCTTTTCCTTTGAAACGGCTTATGCCGGATATGAGCACCGACACGATGAGGAGCACGCCGATCACTATCGTGATGACGTTGTCGTTGACGTTTATGAGTCCGAGGGCGATACGCATGCAGACTATCGTCATGCCGGCGATGAACGCGCCGAAAAGGTTTCCTTTTCCGCCGGTCGTCGCTATGCCGCCGAAGACGCACATCGCGATGACGTTCATCTCAAAGCCCTTGCCGAACTCGTCGCTCTTGACCGCCGGGATCTGCGTCAGAAGGAACAGCGCGCACAGCGCCGCCATGAGGCCGGCGAGCGCGTAGACGATGAATCTGACGCGGTTGACGCCGATGCCGGCGTATTTCGCCGCGGTCCTGTTGCTTCCGATTGCGTACAGCCTTCTGCCGAACGTCGTTTTCGAGAGCAGTATCATGAACAGTACCGCGACAACGACCACCGCGAAGAACACGACGGGAACCGGTCCCGCGGTCGCCGCGAACGGGCTGAGGTTGTCGCTGTCATACTTGAGCGAGCTTCCTGCGCCGATCACGACCTCGGATATGCCGCGGAATATGATCTGCGTGCCGAGCGTTACTATCATCGGCGGCAGCTCCGGCCATACCGTGAGCACGAAGCCGTTGAGCGCGCCGCACGCGAGGCCGGTGCCGAGGCAGACGAGTATCATGAGCGGCAGCGGCAGTCCGGCGTTTGCCGCGAGGCACGCGGTCGTCGCCGACAGACACGCGATCGAGCCGACCGAGATGTCGATCTCGCCCATTATCAGCACGAAAGCCATCGGGAACACTATGAACAGCTGAGAAAGATACTGCGGCATCATGAACATCACGCTGTTAAGGTTGAAGCTCGGGGACATTATCCTGCCCGCTATGAGTACCGCTATGAATATGACGACGAGCGCGCCTTCCCAGCTCAAGATCAGCTTTTTCCACGATCTTACCGGGACCGCGCTTATGGTCCTGCCTGATTTGCCTGCCATATTATATCTCCCTCCTTGCAAGAGTCTGACGTCTCGATATACGCTGAGATACGACGTTTATGACGACGACGGCGAGGATTATGACGCCCTTGATAAGGTTCTGCCAGATGGATTCAAGTCCGACCAGCGGCAGAGCTTTGTAGACGACGGCGTAGAATATGCCGCCGAGCAGCGTGCCTACGACCGTTCCGCGCCCGCCGCTCATCGAGACTCCGCCTATGACGCAGGCGGCGATGACGTCCATCTCCTTACCGTCCTGCATCGTCGGCTGAGCCGATCCGTAAAGCGAGACGGACAAAGCGCCGGCGAGGCCCGCGAGCACGCCCATAAGGACGTAGACGAGGATCTCGACGCGGTCGACGTTGATACCGGAGATCTGAGCCGCTTCGCGGTTGCTTCCGATCGCGTAGACCTTACGGCCGAACGGCGTCCACTTCATGACGACGAAGTAGACGACGAACGCCGCCGCGAGGATTATGTACGGCCCCGCGGTGTTGCCGAACGCGCTCATGCCCGCGACGTTCTCGCCGCTCGCCCACTCGCCGTTGTAAACGACGGTAGCGAGGCCGCGCCAGATGTACATCGCGCCGAGCGTGCAGATTATCGGAGAGACCTTGCCCTTAGCGATCACGACGCCGTTGAGCAGTCCGCAGAGCGCGCCGATCGCTATCGCGATGAGGAACAGCAGCGGTACGTTCTTTATGACGTTGTACTTCTGCAGCATGCCGACGGTCATGCCCGCGAACGCGAGCACGCCGGTGATCGAGATATCGATACCGCCGGTCAGGAGCACGCAGAGCATACCGAGCGACATAATCAGCGTCAGCGAGTTGTTCTTGAATATCTCGCCTATGTTTCCGATACCGTGGAACGTGAAGCCCGAGAGGATATCCACGACGATGAACAGGACCACGAGGATGATCGCGAGGCTTATCTCATGGTTGCCGGACAGTTTTCTTAAAAACGCTTTCATTCCCTCACACCACCTTTTTCAAGCATCGCGAGATGCAGGATCTTCTCCTGGTCCGCCTCGGAAATGTCGAGGCATCCGGTGACTCTGCCGTTGCACATGACGTAGATCCTGTCGCACATGCCGAGGATCTCGGGCATTTCGGAGCTGATCATGATGACGGCGTATCCCTTCAGCGCGAGTTCACCGATTATGGCGTAGATCTCGGCCTTGGCGCCTACGTCGACGCCCTTCGTCGGCTCGTCGAGGATTATCACCTTCGTGCCGTTCTGCGCGAGGGATTTGGCGACGACGACCTTCTGCTGGTTGCCGCCTGACAGCGACGACGCCGGGTCGAAGATCGTGACCGCCTTGGTGTCGACCGATTCGAGCAGGTCGCGCGACAGCTCGCGCTCACGCTTGTTGTCGTTGAAGACGTGTCCCTTCGCCAGCTCGTCCTGAATCGGCAGCGTCACGTTCATGCCGAGGCCCCACGAAAGGATCAGACCTTCCTTGTGTCTGTCCTCGGGCAGAAGCACTATGCCGGCCTTCATCGCGTCGTGCGGCTTTTTGACGTTCAGCTTCTCGCCGTTAAGATACACTTCTCCGGCGCTCTGATGCGTGATGCCGCAGACGCATTCGACGACCTCGGTACGGCGCGCGCCGACGAGTCCGGTCAGACCGACGATCTCGCCCGCGTGCACGTTCATGCAGACGTCCCTGAAGAAGCCGACGCGCGACAGCCCTTCGATGCGGAGCACTTCATCTCCGATCTCGACCTTGGGCTTCGGATACATGTCCTTGATCTCACGGCCGACCATCGCCTTGACGAGTTCGGCGGTCGTGATTCCGTTGACGTCGTATGTGCCTATGTACTGCGCGTCGCGGAAGACGGTCACTCTGTCCGCCAGCTCGTACATATCCTCCATCCTGTGCGAGATGAAGATCAGCGAGACGCCCTCGTCGCGGAGCTGTTTAACTATTCTGTACAGCTCCTTCGACTCGTTCGCGGTAAGCGACGCGGTCGGCTCGTCGAGAATTATGATCCGCGCGTCGGTCGAGA
>JAFZRM010000016.1 GCA_017619885.1 Clostridia bacterium
GGGGTTCCCCGTTGCGAACTCGAGAGCAACGGGGGTTCCCGGAGAGGGGGGCGGGGGAACCCCCAATGCGCGAAGCGCACATTTCGTCCCGCAGGGACACCGCTTTCGACCCTCATTTCTGATGCAATTTTTTATATATTTTCAATTCATATCTTTACATTTAATATCATCGGTGGTATAATTAGAAAAAACTGTGGAGATCTGCTTATGGCACTGTTTGAAGTCAAAGAAAACGATAAACGGATATACGAGAAAGAACTGAAGGATTTTCTGCCCGACAGGTTCATCGATATCCACACTCACGTCTGGCTCGATTCGCTGACGACCCCGCGCCCTGAGGGCGAGGACAGCAGGGCGGTGCTCTGGCCGTCGCTCGTCGCGCTCGACAACAGCATCGAGGACCTGCAGGAAACGTACCGTCTTCTGTTTCCGGGCAAAGACGTTTCGGCGCTGATGTTCACGAGCGCCGTACACGACGTTGAAAGCGGCGTCAAAAACAACGAATACGTTTCGTCGGCGTCGAAGCGCTCCGGCTGGCCCGCGCTGTATTACAGCCACCCGACGCAGAGCCCGGACGAGGTCGAGGCGAAGATCCGCGAGGGCGGGTTCCTCGGCATCAAATCGTATCTGAGCCTTTCCCCCGCGTACATTCCGGAGGCGGAGATACGCATATTCGACTTCTTCCCGAAGGAACAGCTCAAACGCATGGACGAGATGGGAGCGATCGTGATGCTCCATATCCCGCGCAACGGGAGACTGAAGGACCCCGTCAACCTCGAGCAGATACTTGAGCTGAAAGCGGAATTCCCGCGGGCGCGCGTCATAATTGCGCACGTCGGCCGCGCTTACACGCACGGAGATGTCGGTAACGCGTTCACGGATTACCTTTACAAGGTCCCGGATCTGATGTACGATTTTTCCGCCAACTGCTGCGAATACGCTATAACGGAAGTCATAAAACACGCCGGACCGAAGCACGTTATGTACGGCACGGACATGCCGATCCTACGCATGAGGACGCACAGGATCGAAGAAAACGGCACGTATATCAACCTTATCCCGCCCGGAATGTACGGCGATCCGTCGCAGGACAGACATCTGCGCGAGGTAAGCGAAGAAGAAACCGAGAATATAACGTTCTTCGTCTACGAGGAGCTGCTCGCGTTCAAACGCGCGTGCAAAACGCTCGGCATGACGGCTGACGACGTCGCCGATATGATGTACAACAACGCAAAGAATCTGATAGACGGCGCAAGACGCTCGATCTACGGAGAATAAGGAGAAGCATATGAAAAAGATCAAAGTAGGTTATCTGCCCTTTTACATCAAGCTGTACGACGATAAGAGCACGAAATGGAGAGTATCCTGCGTCGCCTACATGAACAAGCTCATAAAAATGATCGAGGACCGCGGCTTTGAAGTGGTGTCGGCGGACGAGGTCTGCCGCATAAAACCGGAATTCGATCGCGCCGCCGCGAAATTCAACGCGGACGACGGGATCTGCGCCGTAATAACCCAGCACCTCGCGTACTCGCCGTCGCTTGAAAGCATAGAGGCGCTCAAAAGCCTTAAAGTCCCGATAATCGTATTCGACACGACGCCGAGCTTCGAGCTTATAAAATACGCCGAGACCGAGGACCGCATCATGGACAACCACGGCATCCACGGCGTGCAGGATATGTGCAATATGCTCAGACGCAATGAGATCGATTACGAGCTCTGCGTCGGTCACGCGTCGACACCCGGCGTGCTCGACGAACTGTGCGGTTACATCCGCGCCGCGTACGCCGCGAAATGCTTCAAATCCGCGCGCATCGGCATGGTCGGCGGCGAATTCGAGGGCATGGGCGATTTCAGGATACCCGATTCGGAGTACGAGGAAAAGATCGGCGTAAAGACGATAAGGATGACGAAGGCCGACGCGGACAAATACCTGCCGACGGTAACCGAAAAGGACATCGACGACGAGATCGCAAAGGACAGGAAAAAATACAATGTCTGCGCCGAAAATGAAGAGAACTACAGAGCCGGGACGAAGGCCGGACTCGCCGTACGCAAATGGATGAAGGCGAAGAAGCTCGACGGCGTGACGATAAACTTTCTGCACACCGACGTAAACGGCCTGCCGAAGATGCCGTTCGTCGAATGCTGCAAAGTCATGGAGCGCGGTCTCGGTTACGCGGGCGAGGGCGACAACCTCACCGCCGGACTCGTCGCGGCGCTGATAAAAGCGTTCCCCGACACGTCGTTCACCGAAATGTTCTGCCCGGACTGGTGCGAGAACACGATACTCTTGAGCCACATGGGCGAGATCAACCCGCACCTGACGGAGGAGAAGCCGCGCATAACCGACAAACCGTTCAGCTACAATCGCTGCGGCGACACGGTGTCGCTGCACGGCTGTTTCAGGACCGGTAAAGCCGTGCTCGTCAATCTCGCGCCGGACGCGTGGGGCTTCACGCTCGTCGTCGCGCCGGTCGATATCGTACAGAGCGGCACGTCCGACGCGGCGTATAAGAACGAAGTCCGCGGCTGGATGAAGCCTCACATGCCTCTGCCGGAATTCCTCAAAGAGTATTCGCTTCTGGGCGGCACGCATCACTCGGCGCTCGTTTACGACGCCGACGTCGAAGCCATCGCCGCTTTCGGCAGGATGATGGGCTTTGAAGTTGCTGAAATAGGAGTCGAATGATCATGAAACCGAAGATAAGAACTCCGTATTTTGAGATAGGCACGAAAAACTACGTATACGGCGACACGGTGCTGGAATACGCGAAAGCCGCGGACGCTGCGGCTGAAAAGTACGACATAGACGTGCTTTTCATCACGCCGGCCGTGGAGATACGCCGCGTGGTCGAAAACACTAAGCACCTGATAGTGCTTGCGCCGTACATGGACACGCTCCGTCCCGGGCGCGGTATGGCGGACATACTGCCGGAGGCGCTGAAAGCCGCCGGAGCTCAGGGCGTCGTGATAAACCACTGCGAGAAGCCGATGAGCCTGCCGCAGATGAAAAAGACGATCGACCGCGCAAGAGAGCTCGATTTTCTCGTCTTCGCCTGCGCCGACACGCTCGAGGAAGCGAAAGCGATAGCGCAGCTGCATCCGGACATAATAAACCCCGAGCCGTCCGCGATAATCGGCGGCGGCAACGGCGTATCGCCCATGGATTACGTCAAAGACTCCATAAAGGTGATAAAGGACATCTATCCCGACATTTTAGTCGAGCAGGCGGCGGGCATTACCAACGGCCGGCAGGTCTACGACTTCATAATGGCGGGCTCCGAGGCGGCGGGCGCCGCATCAGGCATAATGAACGCGGCTGATCCCGTCGCGATGATAGACGAGATGATCGCCGCCACGCGCCGCGCCGCGGACGATCTGAAGAAAATGTGAGGTATTTGATATGGTATTCAAGAAGACCTTCAAGGTGCAGTCGAACCACCGCGCCGTCAGCTTCCACGATATTACCGAGGAAGTCAAAGCGGCGGTGGCTGAATCGAAGATACGGAACGGCATCGTCGTCGTGTATTCGCATCACACGACCTGCTCCGTCATAACTCAGGAATGCGCGTTCGACCGGTCCATGACCGGGCTTGAGACACTTCAGCAGGACCTTGTCAACGTATTCGAGGAATGGATCCCGACGTGCCGCACCGAGGGGATGTATCTGCATCCCGGGCGGAAAGCGCTCGATTTCGCGGAAGAGCACGGCGAGGACAATTTCGGCTGTCACAATACCGACGCGCACCTGCGCTCGTCGATCATCGGCCGCAGCGTTACGATAGTCATCGACGACGGAGTCGCCGACCTCGGAGAGTTCGGCCGCGTACACTTTATAGACTGGGACCAGACGCGCGGAAGAGTCCGCACCGTACAGATCATGATAATTGGGGAATAACCCCGGAGAGTTATGAAAAAGATAATATCCATCATCTTAGCCTCGCTTTTCACGCTTTGCAGCCTTGCGGCGTGCAGAGGCGACGGCGAGCAGACAACAGAGGCGACCGACACGCAGCCGACTGAACAGGAAACTGACGGGCCGCAGATCGACCCGGTAAAGGAATACCGCATCGGCTCGGATATAGAGCTTCCTGAATACGAAATATCGGAGAAGATAATGAAGACTGCAAAAACGATACAGTTCAAGGGCAACGGATCGCTGTCCGAGTTCGGGCTTTATTCCGGCGCGGGCGCCGACGGCCCGACGGTCATTATGCCGGCGAATACCGTGTCCGGCGTTTATCCGCTCCAGCCCTCCCCCGACGATTCGGAATCGGTTTATTCGTTCATCCTCAACTGCGCGTCGCCTTCGCGCGAGGCATCGTGGATAACGTTTTATCTCGGACTGCGCCTGCCCGACGCCGCGAAGGACGCGACCGGACACACAGGCGTCTGGATAGCCATGCGCTCCGATCAGATCGGCATCAGAACAGGAAACTGGCCGTCCGACGCCTATATGAAGGCGGACTGGGATCTGTCAAAGGGCGAGCGCGTCACGGTCGTCGACGATCCGGTAAGCAACGTGATAAAGATCTACGCGGGCGAGGAAAAGCGCCCGATAGCCGAGGTGAAGATCGACGGGAAAAAGATAGGACTTTACGCGCCCGGCGCCGATTCGCCGTCCGTTACGGACACGGTCGATCAGAACGTCATAAAAGGCGGCTACAGCCATCTGTGGAACCATCACACGCCGTGCAAAGTCACGGTCGACGATCTGTCGGTCACCGTATCCGTGCTCACAGTTGAAAAAGGCGACAACTCCGGCATCAAGCCGAACAGCAGGGACGTTTTCGCCGACACGTACGTAACGGTCGACGACGTCGGCAGGACCATCGGTTACAGCGGCACGAAACCGAACGGCGCTAAGGTCGGCATATTCTACTTCCTGTGGCACGAGTCGAACGGTCCGCTTTGGGATCATACGAAAGCGTACGAGGAGGGCGGTCTCGAAGGGCTGTGGAAAACGATACAGTCCGGTAACCTCGGATTCGCTCACTACTGGGCCGAGCCGTATTTCGGCTACTACCGCTCAAACGACGAATGGGTCATAAGAAAACACGGCGCGATGCTGTCCGAGGCCGGAGTCGATTTCGTGTATTTCGACACGACGAACGGGCTCTTGTATAAACATTGCTACGAAACGGTGCTGAAAGTCTGGTCGCAGATGAGAAAAGAAGGCACCAAAACGCCCGACGTCTGCTTCCTGATGCAGAACGAGAACACGAAGGAGCTGTCGCAGCTGTGGAACGACCTTTACGGTGCCGGGCTGTACAGCGACATGTGGTTCTACTGGGACGGCAAGCCCGTGATAATGTTCACCGGCGACAGCACGAAGCTCTCGGACGAGCAGAAGGAATTCTTTACCGTCCGCGTCTCCTGGGCGAACGAGACCGACGACTGGTACAGAAAGACTAAGGGCGTCGGCTGCTGGTCGTGGGGCACGATGTATCCGCAGAAGGGCGGATACGTCATGGTCGACGGCAAGAAAGAGCTTGAACAGATGGTCGTCATGTGCGGCTTCTGGGTAAACGGCAGCTACGGCACAAACGGCGGCAGAAGTTACACGAGAAAGACCGGCGAGCCGAAGGAGCTGTCGCAGGGCGACTGGGACATGGGCTTCGGGCTCTATCCGCAGACGAGCGGACTCGGGCTCGCTTATCAGGAGCAGTTCGACAACGCGATTAAGAAAGCGCCGAAGCTCGTCATGATCACCGGCTGGAACGAATGGTGGGCGGGACGCTGGGAAGGCGCGCCCGCGATCGGTCAGACGATAGCGTATCAGTATACCGTCGTCGGCGACAAGAACAAAAAAGAGTACAATTATTACGTCGACAACCTCAACCCCGAGTATTCGCGCGACATCGAGCCGATGAAGGGCGGTTTCGGCGACAACTACTATTATCAGACCGTCATGAACGTGAGGGCCTACAAAGGCAGCAGACCCGTCGAGGCGGCGTTCGGTCAGAGGACGATAGATATCGGAGGCGAGCTGACGCAGTGGCTCGGCGTGGGACCGGAATTCCGCGACGTTCCGGGCGATACGGCGCACAGAGACTTTTCCTCTCACGTCGGCGGCTTCCAGTACACTAATGACACCGGCAGAAACGACGTTATAACGGCAAAGGTATCGTACGACGGCGAATATCTGTACTTCCTCGCCGAGTGCGCGGAGGATATAGTCAAGGACGACGGCTCGAATTTCATGAACCTGTTCGTCAACTCCGACGGCGACGGCAAAAACGGCTGGTACGGCTTCGACTTCGTCATCAACCGCAGCCGCGACGGCAAAACTGCTTCCGTCGAGCGCTTCGTCGACGGCTGGAACTTCGAGCGGGTCGGTGACGCCGAGTACGCGATAAACGGCGCGGTCATGACCGTTAAGGTCGCCGCCTCGCTGATCGGTTATGATAAAAAGACGATAGATTTCAAGTGGGCTGACAACTCCGTCGACGACGGCGACATAATGGGCTTCTGGGACAAGGGCGACGCGGCGCCGGACGGACGCTTCAGCTTCCGTTACACGACGGAAAGCGAAGCTCAGCCCGTGCCGGACTGCCTGACCGCGGATATGGCGGTGTTCAAGGCGAACGGATATAACGCGTATATCGGCGGCGTGCCGACAAGGCTCGTCAAGACGAACACGAAGGCGACGCTTCTCGTGTCCGGCTCCGAATTCTGGCTGCCGGTCGAGTTGCTTGAAAAGATCGGCGTGAGCTGCGACGGTCTGCCCGTGCTCGACCACTACGGCGTCCCGTACGTCAAGGCGGACGGGGCGGTGGAAGCGGCGGGAAAGGTCGCGACGGTAACGTCGAAAGGCCTGCTCGTCATAGCCGACCGCGCGATAACAGATACCGGGACGCTCGATATACTGTACGACTCGCTGTACTGATTTTGAAAGGTGCGGAAGCCTCAGCTTCCGCGGGATCGATATGAAAGAAAACAGACTGTGCACGGCGGACCTGCACTTACACACGAATCTGTCAAAGTGCGGCGACCGCAATACGTACGTCGCCTCGTTCATCCCGTATTGCGAGCGCGAGGGCCTGTCCGTCATCGGGATATCCAATCATCTCTACGCGACGGACGTCGACGGCATAAACGGCAGAACATATCTCGAACATATCCTGCAGGGCAGAGACGAGATAAACTCACTCGGCGACTGCGGCGTGAAAATCATTTTAGGCTGCGAGGTCGAGATATTCTGGGGTTACGAGCCCGGACTGCGCCGTCAGGACGAGCATAATTTCGATTACGCCCTGCTCGCGCCGAGTCACTTCTTCAACTGGATGAATATTTACGGCTCGATGGATCTGTCGAGCGCCGACAAAGTGCGCGACCTGCTTTTGAAGCAGTTCGAGCGCGCGTGTCTGACGCCGTACGACATACCGGTCGGCGTCGCCCATCCGCTTTATCCGATCTGCTGCCCGTGGGAGCAGGAGGTCGTCGACGGCATAACGGACGGGCAGTTGAGCGAATGCTTCAGCCTCGCCGCGGAGCGGGGAAGAAGCATAGAGATCCACGCGTGCCTGTACAGAAACGGCACTCAGCTCGACGGAGAAGGACTGTCTCCGTCGTA
>JAFZRM010000134.1 GCA_017619885.1 Clostridia bacterium
CCTATCCACCCCCTTACCCCCGCCTCCCCCCAATGTGAATTGGGGCGTTTGAGAACGGGTCGTCGAGGGCGCCGACCCCTACGGATTGGCCGCGTGGCCCCCTCAAGTCGTTTTGCGACGTGTGGGAGGGGAACAGGGGGTTTGGGGGTTAATGAGGGGTGGGCGACCCCCAAGACTGTCGGCGCGAGCCGACTCCTTATGTCCGCGGGCAATTCATTCCGCGGGAAATTCACGCCGGCAGACAATTCATGCGCCGTCAGGCGCAATTCATTTAATCGTCACGACAGCCCGAAGCTGACGGACAGCGCGGAGTCGACCAACGACATGACAGACGGGTCGACATGGCCGATCTTCTCCTTCAGTCTCCGTTTATCGAGCGTTCTGACCTGCTCGAGCAGGATCACGGAGTCCTTCGAAAGACCGCAGCCGGACGTGACGCCGATATGCGTCGGCAGACGTGTTTTGCCGGTACGGCTCGTTATCGCCGCGGCGATGACCGTCGGGCTGTACCTGTTTCCGACGTCGTTCTGTATTATAAGTACCGGGCGAAGCCCGCCCTGCTCGGATCCGACGACGGGTGAAAGATCCGCGTAATAAATATCGCCTCTGCTGACCTGCATCGTATTTATCCCTTTCGCTGTTTTTATCATATTGTTCCCACGGACGCGCCCTGTATTCGCCCGGGCGCGGGGTTTTAAAAAAATTCAAAAAATAATCCCCCGAATCTCTTGCAATTCACATTGATATATGGTATAATCATTTATAACGTCAGCGACTCTGTCGCTGAAATAAACTAAACGGAGATTTCAGATGAACAACGGAGTAACATTCGGCAGAGAAAAACTGTCTTCCATGATAGACGAGATGGAGAAAGTGATAGTCGGCAAGCGTCCGCAGATCGTTCTGCTGATCACGGCGCTTCTGTCGGGGGGCCACGTTCTGATCGAAGACGTTCCCGGCACCGGCAAAACGACGCTCGCGGCGTCGCTCGCGGCGGTGTGCGGGCTGAAATTCAAACGCGCTCAGTTCACGCCGGACGTAATGGCGTCTGATATAACCGGCTTCAACATGTACAACCGCCAGAAGGAAAGCTTCGAGTTCATCGAAGGCCTCGCGATGTGCAACATCATGCTCGCCGACGAGATTAACCGCGCCTCGCCGAAGACGCAGTCGGCGCTGCTCGAGGCGATGGAGGAGGGCAACGTTACGGTCGACGGCAAGAGCTACCCGCTGCCCGATCCGTTTTTCGTCGTCGCCACGCAGAACCCGTCGGGCTTCGTCGGAACGTATCCGTTGCCCGAGGCTCAGCTCGACCGTTTTTCCGTCCGTCTTTCGCTCGGCTATCCGCAGCCGTCCGAGGAGGTCCGCATAATCTCCGAGCGCCGCGGCAGGAATCCCATGGACGACGTTCGCCGCGTCGTCGACGCCGCCGAGCTTCAGGCGATGATCAAAAGCGTCGCCGACGTCTATATAGACAGCAAAATTTATTCCTACATAGTCGATCTCGTCGCGCAGACGAGGCATCTCGGCGAGGTCGCGCTCGGCGCGAGCCCGCGCGCGTCGCTGATCGTGTCTAAAATGGCTCAGGCGACGGCGTACCTCAACGGCCGCAACTACGTTATACCCGAGGACATCGCATCGGTATTCGTACCCGTCACCGCGCACAGGATCGTCATCCGCCGCGAGGCGAGACTCGCCGCGGAGACCTCCGAAAATCTGCTTTACGGAATACTCAAGAGGACTGCTGTCCCGTCGATATGAAAAAGAAAAGCAAGAACAAAAGCAAACTCAGCCGGTTCAGACCTCAGAAACGAAGCTTTGCCGTCACCGGTTACGCGTTTCTGTGGCTGATCCTGTTCGTGATCGGCATAGTCTTCACGCAGGCGCTCCGCAACCCGGTATCGTACGTATTCATGATAATCGTCCTGATACTTCCGTTTACGGAGCTCGCGTATACGCTGATAGCCCGCGCGTCTGTGAGCGTGGGCTTTTCGTGCGGCGCCGGTACGGTCAAAAAGAACGAGCCGGTCTCTTTCCATATAAAGATCAGGAACAATTCGCCGCTGCCCGTGCCGTTCACCGAGGCTGAAATGGTCCTGCCGGATGCCGACGGGCTCGGGAGCAGCTCGTTCGTCACCGCGGTACCGCTCAACGGCTTCGGCTCGTACGATTTTTCGCGCAGCGTCTCCTTCCCGTACAAGGGCGAATACGAGTGCCGCGTCGAAAACGTCTACGTCAGCGGCCTTCTGCGCTTTTTCCGATTCAAGGTCAGAGTCGGACGCAGCGGAAAGCTGCTGATCCTACCGCGGCGCCTGCAGATCGAGGAGATCCGCGACAGATACGTCGGCGAGACGTCGTCCGTCTCGTCGGTACCCAACAGCGGCGCCGACAGCGCGGAGATAACGGAGATCAAGGAATATCAGCCCGGCGACCCGATTAGGAACATCCACTGGAAGCTCTCGGGCAAGGCTCAGGAGCTTATAACGAAGCATTTCGGCTCTGAAAACGGCATGAACTGCTGCGTAATAGCCGACGCGGGCGCCGCCTACGGCGAAGGGTTCGCGTCAGACACTCACGAGCACTGCGAGGACGCGGTCTGCGAACTCGCGCTTTTCGCGGCGACGTCGCGCATAATGCACGGCAGAAAGACGTCGCTCGTCTTCGTCGACGACCGCGAACAGCGCGGCACGATCATAAAAAAGACTTTCGATTACACACAGCAGCTCGATTCTTTCGTGCCGCTTTACGCCGCGTGCAGGCAGAGATACGCCGTACCGGCGGCAAAGCTCGCGGGCTTTGCGGACGACGGCGAGGAAAACGACGTCATCTACGTCACGGCGCAGCTCGACGCGGAAACCGTCTCGACGCTGTGTGATTCCGTCTCGACGAACCGCGCCGTGACGGTGATATATTACGTACCGACGGTCAAAGCGGAGAACACCGCCGAGCTTGAAAAGCAGGCGGAAGCTTTTTCCGCCGAGCTGACGCACGGCAACATAGCCGTTAAGACCGTGTTCGGTCAGGAGCTTATATGAAAAAACGCAACGGAAACGGTACTGTCCTGCAAAGCGCGGACAGCGCCGGACTGCAGCAGAACAGGAGCGTAGCGGGGACGATCGCCGGTATGCTTTGTCGGCTTGCGGTGGCGTTCTGCGGCGCGCTCGGCGTGTGCCTTATGATGCAGAACGCCTTTTCGTTCCTCCCCGAAAACAGCTTCGGCACCATAGCGCTTATGTGCGCCATGCTCTGCGCCTGCGCGTTCGTCATCTATCTGTCGGCAAACGTGCACAGAGCGTTCTTCATTGTGACCGTGACGCTTGCCGCGGCGTTCCTCATATATTACGCGTTTATGAAAGATCCGGATCCGTTCGAGATGTTCATCGGCGCGCCGATCTCGCTTTGGAACGCCATGGTCGGAAAGCTCGCCTCGATCGGATATTCTTCGCTTTCGATCTTCATCATAAAGCCGGGATTCATCTACGTCGGCGAATCGCTGATACCGCTCGGTTTCGAGATGTTCTGTCTGACCGTCTCGTTCGTGTTCACCGCCTGCCTGTTCAAACGCCCGGTCGTTCTGCCGATCATAATGATCGCCGGCACGGTGATGACGATCACGTTCACTTACAACATACTGACCGACAGCGTCGGCTTCCTGCTCACGGTCGCCTGCGGCTTCGGTCTGCTCGTTCTCAAATATCAGACGTCGTTTGCCGGCAAGTCGACAGAGCCCGGGGAGAAGGGCAAGGTGTACGCGCAGAGGCGCGGCAGCCTCGCGTCGTCCGCGAGAGCCGGCGTCGCGGCGTTCACCGCCGCTGCGATCATCGTCGCCGCCGGCATCTATCCGGCGCTGAAGATCAGACAGCCGGCGCCGGAGCTTAAGATATTCACCGGCGTCATGGACTGGGCGAGAGACGCCTTCATGACCCTGACCTCCGGACCGTCCGGCGCCAACGAGATAAACTCCGACGCCGATATCAAAAACATACAGCCGACGGAGCGCCGTTCCACCGGCAAGGTGATGCTTACCGTCACCGCGCAGTCGCGCGAGCCCGTGTATCTGCGCAGCTGGGTCGGCAGCGATTTCAACGGCGAATCGTGGACGGCGACCGCGGAGCACGCCGGATATTACGACTTCATGCCCGAGGACGTGACCGAGCTTTTCTATACGATCGTCGACGTTTACGCCAATTCGGTGAACAGCTACAAGGAAGCGGACAAAAGCAGCTTCAACCGCGGCTTCGTAAAGGAAGCCGTGACGGTGAGGAGCAACGCGGTCCGCGGAAACACCGGTTTTCTGGCGAGCAGATTTTCGCATAAATACGGCATAACCGAGCCCGGCACGATGTATAAGGAATACGCGAATGAATACTCGTACGTCTACGGCGTCGGCACGGTGAAACTTAAGATGAAGGACGCCGAGTATTCGACCGTCGGCTACGTGCAGAACTACAAAGGTATATCGCTTTCGAAGTTCAACGACGACATGACCGTTTACGAGACGGTATACCCGTACGTCAAGGCGTACGCCGCCGCGGCGATCGGCGCGATAAACTCGTCCTCCGAGGCGAAGACCGCGGCTGAAACCGGACTTGAGGCGTATCTTGAGAGTGCGCGCGAGCAGATACGCGAAAAGCTCTCCGCAAAAGGCGTGAAGATCCCGAACGGCTGCATCATCTCGCGCATCGACATGATGTCGAACGAAGACCTCGAAGAGCTGTACAACAAGCTGGTCGTCGCCGAGAATTACGAGGACGAGGTGTACGCGACGTCGCTTTCGATGCCGTGGTACGACAGCGCCGCCGTTTCCGATCACGCGATCCGCGCGATAGCTTCGCTCGAGGGCTTCAACGGCACGTTCTACAGTACCGAAAAACCGTCGTACGTTTATCAGGCGGCTGATTCCATCGCGAGATACCTCGCCCGCGAATGCAGATATACGCTGAAGCCCGAGGGCTACGTGCAGAACGTCAACACGGTCTCGCAGTTCCTCGATTCCGCTAAAAACGGTTACTGCGTCCAGTTCGCCACCGCCGGCGCCCTGATGCTGCGCTCGCTCGGCGTGCCGACGAGATACGTCGAAGGCTATCTCGCGGCGGATTTCAGAGCGTCCGACAAGGAGTTCAAGTGCGCCGTGACCGACACGTACGGCCACGCCTGGATCGAAGTCTACGTCCGCCACTACGGCTGGATGACTTTCGAGATGACGGCGCCGATGCTGTCCGGTATGTACAGCAATGAGATGCCCGAGGTGGTGCCGGAGACGGAGCCGCCGGAGACGACGACGCCCCCGGACGATGAAACGACGTCGCCCGAGACGCTGCCCGGCGAGACTACGGCGCCAGAGACTTTGCCCGGCGAGACGACCGCGCCGGAAACCGATCCGCTGACGCCCGGCCCCGGTCCCGGCCGCGGAGCGCTTATCGCGCTTATCTGCGTGCTCGCGTTCTTCGCGCTGTGCACGGTGATAGAGCTTTATCTTAAATTCGCGTCGAAGCGCAGGGAAAAGCGGATCGCGATCCTGCAGCGCGCGGCAGAGGGAAGATCGCCGTCGCCCGAAAAGGATACGAAACGGATCACGGAATTCATAAAATTCCTGCTCGGCCTGATCGACCTTAAACGCGGCGACACGGAGCTGATGTCCGAATACGCCGAGCGGCTCAACAAGGAGACCGGCGGGGCCGCGGACTTCAACGCGGCGGCCGACGCGATGCAGAAATACGCTTTCGGACACGAAGCCGACGAGGAAGGCTGCGCCGCGCTCGGAGAGTACGCGCTGTTCCTGCGCGACTTCGCCGCCCACAGACTGAGCGGAGCGAAGAAATTCTTCTACGTGAAACTGGGTAAACTGATATGAACGAAGACGAAAAGACCGCAAAACAGTACGGCGCGACCGTTCTCGCGTATCTCGGCGACGCCGTCATCGAGGTGCGCGTCAGGACGACGCTGATCTCGCTCGGGATAACCGATCCCGGCAAATTCAATTCGCTGTCACAGGAGTTCGTCACCGCGCACGCGCAGTCGGGCGCCTACGCCGCAGTTGAGCCGTATCTGACCGAAGACGAGGCGGAGATAATGCGCCGCGGCAGAAACGCCGGGATAACTCACCGCCCGAGGAATCAGACGCAGTCGGACTACCGCCGCGCCACGGGATTCGAGGCGCTGATGGGGTACCTGTATCTGTGTAAAAAAACGGAGCGGATCGACGAATTGTTTGAAAAAGCCTATATATCCGTCATCGACGCCGTAAAAAACAAGTCGTTGTAAAAAAATTTACAATTAAAACCGACCGGTTTGTATTGACAAAACGGTATAACTTATAATATAATATGCGTTGCCTGCCGCAAGCGGCAGACGTGTGCTTTGATTATATTGATGCGTTAATCGGGGCATCCGTATATAAATCTATGAATCCCTAAAAAAGGAGGCAAAAATAAGATGCTCAGAACATACCAGCCCAAGAAGCGCCAGCGCAAGAGAGAGCACGGCTTCAGAAAGAGAATGGCGACTGCCAACGGCAGAAAAGTACTCAAGAGAAGACGCGCAAAAGGCAGAGAAAGACTGACCTACTGATTTGCTTGAAAAGGCTATTGCCGCTACTAACCTCTGCCACACAGGGGTTTTTTAGTTGAATGAAATACTATACGCTGAAGGAAAATCATCTTTTTTCAAAGGCTTACAGGAACGGAGCCTGTTCCAAAGGTAAATATATCTGCGTCTACGACTTACCCGATTATCATGCTGCGCGTTTACAGCGGGCTAATCCGTTAAAATCGAGGATCAACCGTGTCGGCATCACCGCCACGAAAAAGCTCGGCGTCGCGGTCGTGCGCAACCGCTGCAAGCGGATACTGCGCGAGGCCTATTATGAAGCATGCAGAACGTACGATATAAAGACCGGAAGGATCATCGTCATCGCCGCAAGACAGCAGGCGGTGTCGGCCCGTGCCGGCGACATATACGCGGAGCTCGTGCCGGCGTTCCGGCAGCTCGGGCTCATACGCGGGAAAAAGGGGGAGAGGAATGAATAAGATTTTTATGGCCCTCATCGCCTTTTACCGCAAATATCTGTCGCCGCTGAAGGGCAGACCGACGTGTAAGTATTACCCCACGTGTTCCGAATACGGTTACGAATGCATCCGTCTGCACGGATGGTTTTTCGGCTCGCTTCTTACCGCGTGGCGTATACTGCGGTGCAACCCGTTCAGCCGCGGCGGTGTCGATTACCCGCCGCAGAAAAAGGTCAGGATGATCAGACCTAAAGAAAGACCTTAAAACGAAAGGATCAACGAATGAGCGCCTTGTTCGGCTATCTCGCCGAGGGGTTGAAGTACCTCATGATCTTCTGCGACAAGATAACCGGGCAGCAGTACTGGCTGTCTCTGTTCCTCTTCGCGCTGATCATCAAGATAGTACTTTTCCCGTTCGGTATCAAACAGCAGAAAAGCCAGCAGAAGCTGGCAAAGCTTCGTCCGAAGGAGGAAGCTATACGGAGAAAGTATAAGGACAGAAACGACCAGGAATCTCTGCGCAAGATGAACGAAGAGATCCAGGCTATGTACCGGGAAGAGAAATACAGCCAGTTCGGCGGCTGCCTCCCGCTGCTTCTGCAGATGCCCATACTTTTCTCGCTTTATTATATCATCCAGAACCCGCTGCACTATTTATGCCGTTTCGGCAAAGCGCAGATCGAGGTCATAATGGAGACGTTCCACCGGCTCACCGGATACGCGAGCGCAAGCACGTATCAGAACCTCACGATAAAGACGACGAGCTTTCTGCACGACGGCGAAAATCTTCAGAGGCTGATAGACGCTTTGCCGGTAGACGGATCGGTCCCCACGGGCGCGGTCGACGCGGCCGGCAATTCGTTCGCCGATTACGCGGCGTTCCGCAGCGACCTGATCTCGCAGCTGTCGTCGAAGCAGTATCCGAATTTCAAAATGTTCGGATTCATAGATCTTTCGGTGACGCCGAGCGAACAGATCTGGTGGTATATCCTCGTCCCGATATTCACGTTCGGGATACTCTGGGGCACCGCGAAGCTCCAGAAGAAATTCACTTACGTTTCTCCCGCGACGGCAAACCAGCAGAACAACATGACGATGAAGATGATGGAATTCGCCATGCCGCTGCTTTCCACCGTCATCGCGTTCTCGCTCCCGTGCGCGCTCGCGCTTTACTGGATCTATCAGAACGTTCTCGGTCTCGGCCAGCAGATCATACTTGCAAAGATGTTCCCCACGCCCAAGATGACGGACGCGGAGCTGAAAGAAGCGCTGCGTGAAGCCGACAGACAGGCTTACGAGGCGAAGAAGGCCGAGGAAAAACGGAAGAAATCGATCCACGACGAGGACCGTATGATGTCCGATATGAACCGCACCTCCGGCGTGCCGGAAGGCTGGGTCGAACCCATGGGCCCGTCGTCGGTAAAAAAGGACGTCGATCTGCCCAAGGGCAAGAAAAACAAGGCGATTGACCGCGCCGAAATGAAAAACGATAAAAAGGAAGACTGAAAAGTCAATAAAGAAATGAAAAAAGAATTGATCATGACCGCTCCGACGGTCGAGGCGGCAGTCAAAGCCGCCTGCGAGCAGCTCGGCGCGGCGGAATCCGACGTAACGTACGAAGTGCTCGCTCAGCCCAAAAAGGGATTTTTCGGCATCGGCGCCTCCGACGCGAAGATCAGGGTCGAGTATAACGTCAAGCCCTCTTCCGCGGCGCTGCAGTTCGCGAAGACTCTCGTCGCCGACATGGAGATAGACGCCACGGTCAGCGCGACGGTGCGCGACAACGGCGAATACCTGATCGACATCGACGGCGAGGAAGCCGGCGTGCTCATAGGCCACCACGGCGAGACTCTCGACGCGCTCCAGTACCTGTGCAATCTCGCGGCGAATAAAAAGGAAAACGACGAGGACGACAGAGAATACACGAGAGTCGTCGTCGATATTTCCGGCTACCGCGCGAAACGCGAGGAAACTCTCCGTATCCTCGCCAGGAGAATGGCGGAAAAGGCGCTCAAATACAAGAGGAGCGTTTCTCTTGAACCCATGCCCTCCCACGAGCGCAGAGTCATCCACTCCGAGGTCCAGAAGATAGACGGAGTGTCCACGAATTCCATCGGCTCCGAGAACAACCGCAGAGTCGTCATCATCCCCGATAAGAAATAATCATATCCGCACGCAAAAACGTGCGGATTTTTTAAGTCCGTTTAAGGGCGGGGTGATATTATATGAGCAGAAAACGTCAAAGCGCGGCAGGCATAAGGAGTCGCTTCGCGACGTTCTTTGGGGGTCCCCACCCCTCAATACCCGCTTGCGGTGACCCGAAAAAATCTGCGTGCCGCTGCCGCGGCTGTACTTGATTTTTTCGACCGCTGCGCCTTCCTCGCATTGCTTCATCCGCCCCCGGCGGCGCAATGCTCGTCACCCCCCAAACCCCCTGTTCCCC
>JAFZRM010000135.1 GCA_017619885.1 Clostridia bacterium
CCGCAGGCGAATTTCACTTGCCCGCAGGGCAAATTTCACTTGACGGCAGTCAAATTTCACGTTCCGCCCCCGGCGGAACATTTCACCCCGCGTCAGCGGCCGGGGGGCGGGAAACCCCAAGAGCGCCGCAACGGCGCACAATTCGTCGCGCAGCGACACTTTGATTCTGAATTCTTAATTTATTCCCCGCGTCTTTCTCCGCATTCACTGCAGAATTTCCCCAGATTCGCGTTATATCCGCACGTTTTGCACGTCCATGCTCCTGCGGGCGGATCCTTTACCGGCACCGGCTTGGGGGCAGGCGTCTTGTTTTCTGTATTCGAATTATTATTTCCGCCTGGCGTCATGCCCATCATGCCCATCATCAGGTCCATCCCGGTGCGCTGCTTCTCCTCAAAAGATATGATCTCCTTGTTTTCGCCGCCGCTTGATATGAGCTGACATAATTCGCTGACCGTATCGTCCAGCCCGCACTGTCTCAGCGCGGCGACGTCAAGCGATTTATATACGCGCGGGCTGCCGCCGACGGAGCTGTCGTCAAAGGTCATGGATATACCGCTGCTGCTCGAATAGTCGTAGACGGGATACGGATCCTTATACCGCAGCCCGTCAAAAGCCGCCAGTCCTTCGCGTTTTACCGTTTCTTCGATCTGCTTTACCACCTCTTCGCCGATCTTATAAACGGTCACCGTTTCGTTTTGAAAAGCAGGCATACTCACGGAAGTCAGGGTCCATACGCCGTCTTTTTTACAGATGGAATCACTGTAATGCGCGTTGCTGTTCATCATCATTCCGGATGAGCTGGAGCTGTGCGATATGCTGATAAGCTCTCCGTGCGGCGGTTCGCTTCTCTTAAGTTCTTCCAGACGCGAGCCTTTCGTCTTTTTCCGATCATTGACAAGCTTATTCAGATTTTCGGCGGCGTTCTCCGGGCTTTCATTTGCGAAAAAGATGACGTCTTTGATCTCAGCCTTTATTTTATACTTTTCAAGCTGTTTTCCGATCTGCTCCGCGAGCATACGGTGGTCTTCGTCGTCTATCACTGACGTACCCTCCGGCCGCTCGTAAATCGCTTTTTTGATTATATCCGAAGCGTTTCTTCTTACCGTGCCGGCAACGTCGCCGCTGCTTTCATAAAGATCCGTATCATATTCGGTCACTATGGCCATAACGGCGATCTGCGCCGTGTAAATCATTTCCAGCGGTCCTCTTTTTTCGGTAAACAGCACGCTTTCTGCCGCGCCGAATTTCAAGCTGAAACTATCCATATCACACCTCATGCAACGATCATTCAAAATTTTTCGATCTCGATTCTTTCCGCTTTTATCTCAAGTTCGCCGCCCAAAAAAACCTTTGCGGTCTTATTGAAGTTCGCCGGCGTATCCGAAACGTAATAGCGTATATCACCGCTCCCCTCTCCGTCGGAGAACGCGGATGCTATCTCGCGCGCGGCGGCGGCTCCGGAATCGATGAACGCGATATGCGGCGCCGCTTTTTCCATCATTTTCCGCAGGATCGGAAAGTGCGTGCAGCCGAGTATCACCGTATCCGCGCCCGCGTCGGTTATCTGTGAAAGATACCGCTTCACGGCGAGGAACGCAATCTCGTCGTCGGCGAAGCCGTACTCGACTATCGGTACGAGAAGCGGGCAGGCGACGGAGGTGACCTCAAGATCTTTGTTTATCAGCTTCAGCTCGTGCCCGAAAACGCCGGAGCTTATCGTCGCGCCGGTGCCCATAACGCCGATTTTTCCGTTTTTCGTGGCAGCCGCCGCCTCGCGCGACGCGGCGGAAACGACGCCGCAGACCGGAACGGGCAGAGATATCTTCAAAGCGTTCAGCGCCACGGTCGAGACAGTTCCGCAGGCGATGAGTATCGCCGACACGTTTTTACTGAGCAAAAATCTCGCGTCCTGTCCGGCGTATTTCATGATCGTCTCGGGCGAGCGCGTGCCGTACGGCGTCCTGCCGGTATCGCCGAAATATATAAGATCCGTATCCGGCATTATGCGGTGAAGCTCTTTGAGCGCGCATAGACCGCCGAGACCGCTGTCAAAAACTCCTATCGGCATTTATCTGCCTTCCTTTGCGTATCTGAAAAGTTCTTCCACAACGCCGGAATACGTGAAGCCGTGATCCTGCATGAGCGACGGATACATCGAGATCGACGTGAAGCCCGGCAGCGTGTTTATCTCGTTGAAGAACACCTCGTCGCCTCTGACGAAGAAATCGACGCGCGACAGGCCTTTGCAGCACAGCGCCCTGTAGATTTTGAGCGCGTAGCCGCGTATCTTCTCAGAGATCTCCTCCGGCAGCTCCGCGGGTATGAAATACGTCGCCGTATCCGAAATGTACTTCGTGTTGTAATCGTAAAACTCGCTGTTCGGGCAGATCTCGCCGGGACGGGACGCGAACGGCTCGTCGTTGCCCATCACCGCGACCTCTATCTCGCGGCCTTTTATATATTCCTCGACGAGCACCTTGTCGTCGAATCTTCTCGCTTCGTTTACGGCCGCGATGAGTTCTTCCCTGCTCTTGACCTTAGAGGCGCCGACGGACGAGCCGGCGTTCGCGGGTTTGACGAAAACGGGATATGAAAGTTTTTCCTCGACCTTCGGGATTATGTCGTCTTCGCTGTTTCCTCTGTGCACGAGCACGAAATCGGCCATCGGGATCTTCCTGTGGCTTATTATCAGCTTCGTTATGTACTTATCCATGCAGACGGCGGACGCGGCGGTGCCGGGGCCGACGTAATCGAAGCCGCACATATCAAGAAGGCCCTGCAGTCTTCCGTCCTCGCAGTAGCTGCCGTGCACGACCGGGAACACGGGGATGCTCTTGTCGAATATCTCGCCCGTGGCGTCAACTCTGATGCCCTTCTGCGGGATCAGACTGAGCGGCAGGCAGTTTTCCGTGTCGTTCACCCATTCGCCGGATCTGATCTTCGCGTCGTCTCCGGTGTACAGATACCACACGCCTTCCTTCGTCATGCCTATTCTGATCACGTCGTATTTCTGCCGGTCAAGCGCCGCCGAGACGTTGTAAACGCTGAGCAGCGACACTTCGTATTCGGCGGATCTGCCGCCGAAGATCAGTATCAGTTTTTCTTTCATATCAACCTCTTATAATGCATACCCTGTCGTTTCCGGACAGGTCTTTTTTTATTGTACACGGATGCGGCGAAAGCCCTGTCAGCGCCGCGCCCTGATCGTATCCGATCTCAAATATGATATGCGCGGGACCTTTGAAGCATCTCTTTGATTTCTCTATTATCACCCTGTAAAAATCGAGTCCGTCTTCGCCGCCGTAAAGCGCGATCGCCGGCTCGCGGCGGACGTTTTCCGGCAGCTTTTCCATATCCGCGGCGCTGATATACGGCGGATTGCACAGCAGCGCGTCGATTAAGGGGAAGCTTTCCCAACTGCCGAAAACGTCAAACCGGAAAACGCGCGCCCGGTCCGCCAGTCCGTACTTTTCAAGATTGTCCCAGGCAAGTGAAAGCGCTTCTTCGCTTATGTCGCAGCATACGGCGCGCGTGTCCGGGCGGTGCCGCAGCACCGCTGCCGCGATACATCCGCTGCCGCAGCACATATCGGCGAAGACCGCGCCGGGCGGCAGCGTCTTTATCGCCTCCCCGACGAGCACTTCCGTGTCGTATCGCGGTATCAGCACGCCGGGGCGGCAGACGATCTGCAGATCGTAAAACGGCGTATATCCGAAGACGTACTGCATCGGCTCGCCCGACGTCACGCGCGACACGCACTCGCCGTATCTGTTTACGCACTCATCCGGCACTTCGTTCCCGTCTGAACGGACATCTGAAAACGACCGGTCGAACAGGTACCAGCAGAACGCCGGCGCCTCGTCGCCGAGACGCGCCGACATGTCGTTCCAAAGCTGTTTATAAGTCATTCTTACGTCTGTATCTGACCTTTTCCGCCGGCGTCATCTTACTCATGACGGCGCGGTGATGCGGCAGCTCCGCACGCTTCGCGGCGCGCTCGCGCGCGGCGTCGACGGCGACGGAAGAAGCGACGGACGCGCCGTTTTTGAACGGTCCGAACTGCTTTTCGGGCGTGTAACCCGGGAATTCGTCCGGTATCGCGGATTTGAGCGCGGCGATCGCGCATTCGAGCTGCGAGCTGTCGGGCTCCTTCGTCGTTATCCGCTGTACCCACAGACCGGGCGCGGACAGCGCGCGGATGAACCAGTTGTCGTGCTTGCCGGCGAATCTGATGATCTCATAGCCGAGACCGACGGTGATCGGCAGAAGCGCGATCTTGATAAGCGTCCTCAGTATCGCGGGGAGCTGAGGCGGTATGAAGCAGCCGATTATTATTCCGATAAGTATCATGAAGAACATGAACGACGTGCCGCATCTCGGGTGGAAGCGCTTGAATTTCGCCGCGTTCTCCGGCGTCAGATCCTTGCCGGATTCGTAGCAGAACACGGCTTTGTGCTCCGCACCGTGATATTCGAACACGCGGCGTATGTCCTTTATCAGCGACACGAGCCACAGGTAAAGCAGAAATATCGCGACTTTGAGCACGCCTTCTATCACCGCGAGCAGGATCCTGTGATCCTTGAGCACGAAATCTCCGTCCGTCAGCCATTCTATCAGCTTGGATATACCGGAACCGGACGCCGACGGCAAAAAGATGAACAGCGCGACGGCAAGACCGACGCCGAGTATCATGCAGACGGCCATGACTACCGTCATTATATCGACGTGCAGTTTTTCGGAGAGCCATTTTTCAAACTTCGAGGGCTCCTCGTCCTCGAGACCGAGCGCCGCGGTGGAAGCGTCCATCGTAGTATATGAAAGTTTCATCATCTCGATGAAATTGACGACGCCGCGGATTATCGGCAGATCGAGCGCTTTGTGTTTCTGCCTTGCCGAAACTATTTTCTTTTTCTGCACGTAAATCGAGCCGTCGGGCATGCGCGAGGCTATCGCCATATCCTGCCCGCTCTTCATCATCACGCCTTCTATGACGGCCTGACCGCCGACTCTGCCGAGCCGGCAATTCGTTATCTTGTTCTTTGACATGTCGTTTTCCTTTACAATATGACGGCGGTCCCCTCCGGCCTGACGTGCAGGACGCAGCAGGAGCCTTCACCGAAAATCCTTTCCATCCGTTCTTTATAAGCGCCGGTCAGCTCTGTCGGGACGAACGCCTGGACCGTTCCGGCGAATCCTCCTCCGTGGACGCGGTACGCGCCGGACTCGCCGAGAAAGCCGTCCGTCACGCAGAGCGCGAGCGAAAGCCCCTGTTCGGCGACGTTTTTGACCGTGTATATGTTCTGCAGGTATTTATAGCTGGAATCGCCCGATTCTCTGACGAGCCGCAGAAACGTTTTTATATCCGCCGACTCCAGCGCTTTGCGCGCTGCGCCGACCCTTTCGTTTTCGCGTATGAAGTGGATCGCGCGCAGAGCCGCGCGGTCGCCGAGTTTTTCTCTTATCTGCGGCAGCTTACCGATTATATCGTCCTCGGTCAGTCCGCGCAGGACGGGTCTGCCGAACAGCGCGGCGACGCCCTTCATCTCGCCGGGCACAGAGGCGTAATCCTCGTTCAGGTCGGCGTGATTGCCGCCGGTGTTGACGACGCAGAGATCGTAGCCCGCCGCCGTCAGATCGAACGGCACCGGCACGACCTCGGGCTCGTCTTTTTCAAAATCTATGTAGACGAAGCCGCCGACAGCGCACGCGATCTGATCCATCAGGCCGCACGGCTTGCCGAAGAATTCGTTTTCCGCGTACTGCGATATCTTTGCGATTTCAACGTCGCCGACCGATCCGTTGTTGTACAACTCGGACAGTATGAACCCAATCATATCCTCGAACGCCGCCGAGGATGAAAGTCCGCTGCCCTTGAGCACCGTCGACGTCGTGTAGGCGTCGAAGCCGCCGACGGTTAGCCCGGCTTTCGAAAATCCGTCGCAGACGCCGTAAATGATCGCCGCCGAAGAATACCGGATATCCTTTTTGTCCGGCACCGCGCCGAGGGGGCAGACGTCTTCGTCGAAGCCCTCGCTTTTCACGCGGATCACGCCGTTATCCGTCTTTTTGACTACCGCTATGACGTCGACGTCGACCGAAGCGGCGAGCACGCGGCCTCTGTTGTGGTCGGTGTGATTGCCGGATATCTCGCTCCTGCCGGACACCGAGAGCACTCGGCACTGACCGTCGCCGTAACGGGCGATGAACCTTTTCGCCGCGTCGGCGTATCTTCTCCGCTCAGAGGCGACTCTGTCCTCTCCGTACAGCCGGGAAAGTGCCGCGTCGGCGCCGCCGTTTAGAAGTGAGGTAATGAATTCACTACAAAGCATATATTTCACCTATTTTATAAATTTATTATATTGTAGCAGAAAAAGAGTCGATAGTCAACATAAATGTGAGAATAATTGTAAAGAGTTTTTAAAGTCGGCGGCGCTCATTTTCTCTTTCTGCGGCGGATCAGATGGCGGGAAAGCGCCGCGCCGTCAAACGGTATCAGCGGATAAAGATAGCTTTTGCCGCCGACCGTCTTATTCGTCGCAAGCAGCAGCAGGAAAAACACGACGCCGGCGCAGAAGCCCCACGCGCCGAAAAGCGCCGTCAGAAGCAAAAGAAGCAGGCGCAGGAACTTGAACGCGTACCCGAGCTCGTACGACGGCTGCGCGAAATTCGCGACGGCGACGAACGCCATATA
>JAFZRM010000136.1 GCA_017619885.1 Clostridia bacterium
AGCCCTGACGGTTTTCCCTCGGTAAGATCGGTGATCATAAGTTGACAAAAAGGCTGTCGATGACGGCAGCCTGTATCCTTATATTATTCTGCTGATGCTGAAAAGTCCGGTACCTCGACGAGCGCATCGCTGCCGGAGTATACGAATATACCGTCGCCGGCGGAAAGAGTCCTTACCGTTCCGGCGTTGATCTGCCTGCATTCGTTTATGATATCGGCGAGCTTCGCCGTGATGACGGACGCGTTTATCGTAATACAAAATTCCGCTTTATCGTCTTTATATATGCTCGCGTACTTTTTGCCGGACGATGCTATGAAAGAGGACGTCAGCTCGTCGCCGATGAGCAGATCCGCGCCCTCCGCCGCTTTTGCGATGTCGGCGTTGATAACGGAGTCTACGGGGCCGGACGCGGTGTAAACGGATTTAGCGGAAATACCCTGTGCCGCCGCCGCTTTTTCGAGCCCTTCCGTAAACGCTTTCGACGCCGCGTTGTCGGCACCTACGTACGCTACGTTTTTGAAGCCTTTTTCCGCCGCGTAATACCCGAACAGATAACCGTACTGACGCGCGTCGAAAACCACCGCGGTCGTCTTGGCGTTAAGTGATGCGGCTTCGGACACTCTCGAACCGGGAACGGTGAGTATCACGAAAGAAACGTCGCCGAACGTCTTCGTCGTATCCTTGATTTCAAGGTACGCGCCGGAAAAGTCGTCGTTTGAAAGCACTATGACCTCGGCGCCGCCGGAAGCGGCGAGCTCGAGCTGTTTCTTGGCGGCGGTCGTGAACGCCGATGAATAAGTGACGGAATCACTGCCTTCCGCGGCTGCCGGCGTGTAATACTTTATCGCGGCCAGCTTGTCGGTCGTGGCGTCGTCGTACGTCTTTTTGCGGTATTCTTTAAGCGCCGCCCACGCGCAGCCGCTGACCGTGTCGTCGCCCAGCGCGAATTCAGCCTGTTCCTGCGACGTCACGCCTTCGGCGGCGGGGAAAAGCTCTATTACGAGCACGAGCTTGTATTTTGTACCGGTTGAGACCGTGTTAGGCGCCGTGCACGAGCAGAGAAGTGCTATCGCGGCGACTGAAAGCAGGATCACGGCTGTGAGCTTGATGTGTTTTTTCATTAAATGAGATCCTCGTTTCGATGGTGTTATTTTAAGATCGACGGCAGCATGCTCGTGCCGTCAAGCGAGTTTTCGATATCGAAAAAGTCGAGTATGGTCGCGCCGATGTCGGCGATCTTGTGCACGCCTTCGATCGCGTGCGCGCGGCGGACCGTTTCAGAGCAGAACAGCACCGGCACGCATTCGCGCGACGTCATGCCGCCATCCGCTGATCCTGCGCCGTGGAGCGCCGCGATGATCAGCATATCGACCGGGTGCATGAGCTGAAGGAATTTACTGATGCGTTTGTCGAGATAAGTGAGGCTCCGGCTCATCATTGAGGCGTTGAATTCGCGATCTTTGTCGGCGCGCGGTATCTGCAGGCTGACGACGCATACGCCGTCAAACGACGACTTTACGGCGTTCGCCGCAGCGTTGAGGCATTCTCTCGGATCCGACGCGGGGATCGTTGACGAAGAACCCGGGATGCCGAAGTATCCGGCGGCGCGTCCGATCGCTATTATATCCTTACCGGCGGCGCGAAGCAGGTCGAATATCGTCCTGCCGTGACGCGCGACGAATCTGAATCCGTCGACGCCGGAAACGTCGGAAACGGACAGCGGCTCGCGGACCGTGTTGCCGGTA
Source organism: Clostridia bacterium (assembly GCA_017619885.1). Classification (GTDB taxonomy): domain Bacteria; phylum Bacillota; class Clostridia; order Oscillospirales; family CAG-272; genus UBA1248. Next base: position 1,746 of record JAFZRM010000136.1, read on the forward strand.
AGCTCGAGATATCCTTCGAGCGTGCCTTTGCCGACAGATGCGGGTTCGCATTTTCCGAACGCGCCGGAAACGACGCACGCGCGTCTGCCGACGCTTATATCCGGTATGTTGAACAGGCCGAGACTGCGCAGGAACGGGATATTGAGTTTTCCTTTCTCATATATCGCCTTCAGGGTGTCGGCGTCGGAGTCTCCGTAGCTTACGGAATCGGGGGCGGGCCCTATTCCGAGCCCTTCGACTATTGCAAGAAACAGTCTTTTTTTCATAAATCGGGGTTCCTATCGGGTGCTAAAATATCAATTACGGAAGTCAGATCGTTAACTGTGTAATCCGGCTTTATTCTGCTGTTGCCGTCGTATCTTCCTCTCGGATCGAACAGGCAGGTGTCGACGCCGTAGGCGATACCGCCGGCGATATCGGCGGACAGCGAATCGCCCAAAACGAGCGCGAGATCCTTTTCAAATCCGGGAAGCCTCTGCACGGTATTCTCAAAAAATCTGACGTCGGGTTTTGAATAACCGACAAGCTCGGAGATGAAATATCCGTCGCAGAGTTTGTCTAATCCCGACGCGGCGAGCCTGGGAAGCTGGACGCGCGCCGTGCCGTTCGATATGATATATACGCCGACTTTGCCGCGGCATTTTCCGATCAGCTCTTCCGCGCCGTCGATCATAACGGCGGAGCGGGACAGATAACGCTCGTAAAGCGGCGCCGCCGCGGCGCCGTCCGCCTTGATCCCGTGTGACTCGAAAAAGCCGGTGAATCTCGTCCTGATCAGCTGTTCGCGCGTTATTTCGCGTCGCTCCAAACGTTTCCAAAGGCTGTCATTGTACGAAGAATAAGCCGCCGTCACTTCGTCGTCGGGCGTGACGCCGAGTTCGCTCAAAGTCCGACACAGTGCGTAATGCTCCGACGCCGAAAAATCGAGCAGAGTATTGTCGAGATCAGCCAGTAAAAATCTGTAATTCTTCTTTTTCATAAGCCGCGTTTATATCACATATTCGTATTTAGTTTCATTATAATATAACATTTTAGTTTTTTTATGGATAAGAGGCAAACCCACGGTGAATGTTGACGAATTGGACTGTAAAAGTTTGATTGAATTAAAATGAACACATCTAAATTTACAAATTCACGCTTTAAATGAAGGAGTACAGAATTTATAATAAACAAAAAGGGGGGACTGCGCTATGAAAAAAATAGTTTTGCTCGGTGACTCGATAAGACTGATCGGATACGGTAAAAGGTGCGCCGAACTGCTCGGCGACGAATACGAAACGGTAGAACCCGAGGACAACGGAAGGTTCGTCAAATACACGCTGAGGGGCGTTCTGCTCGAATGGAAGCCGCTGCTCGAAGGCGCGGATCTCATCCACTGGAACAACGGCTTGTGGGACGTCTGCGATCTCGGAGACGGTCCGTTCACGGATCTGGACGAATACGTCAAAAACCTTGTCCGCGTTGCGAAGGTGCTTCGCGGCTATACCGACAAGATCGTGTTCGCGACGACGACGCCGACGTCGCCTCTGATGTGGGGACACGACAAAAACAGGACCATACGGTATAACAAAGCCGCGGTCGAAGCGCTCGGCGAACTCGGGGTTGTGATAAACGATCTGTTTTCCGTCGTCGACGCTGATATCGACGCGAATATCAGCGAGGATTATCTGCATCTGTCACCTCGCGGCGTGGAGCTTTGCGCCGCACAAACCGCCGAAATCATCAGAAAAACGGTGAACGGCTGATAATTTTGCCGATTTTTTGCAAAAAAATCATTATTTTTTGCGCAAAAGCTATTGCCAAATCGGAAATTATAGTTTATAATATGTTCGCATACCCTACAAAGAATCTAAAATGCAGGAGATATAACGATGGTGGAAAACGATTTCATGAAAATAACCGTTGCGGGCGTCGGTTGCGGCGGCTGTAACTCCGTATGCCGCGTTGCGGAAGCAAAATCCGCCGGCATAACCTACATAGGTATAGACACAGACTGCAAAGCGCTGAGATCTGACGCCGTGATGCCGGTGCATCTCGGTGCGAAGCACGGAAGCGGCAGAGGCTGCGGCGGCAATCCCGCCCTCGGCAAAGCCGCGGCGGAAGAGAACTACAACGATCTGCTCTCGCTGTTCCAGGATACCGTCGTCGCGTTCGTCGCGGCGGGTCTCGGCGGCGGCACGGGCTCCGGAGCCGCTCCGGTAGTGGCGAAGGCAGCGCACGAATGCGGCGCGCTCACGATAGCGGTCGTGACGAAGCCGTTCGCGTTCGAGAACTCGCGCAGAATGTCCGTGGCGGAAGCCGGACTTGAAGAGCTGCGCAAATACGCCGACGCGATCATCATAATACCGAACGAGAACGTGAAGAACTCCACGACTCAGAAGATCACGTTCGCAAACGCTTTCCGTCTTATCGACGACGTGCTCTGCGAGAGCGTTCTTTCCGTGCTCGAAATACTCACGAAAGCGATGCTCATCAATATCGACATCGCGGATATCAATACGATACTCCGCAATTCCGGCGATATATTCATCGGCAACGCGATAGCGGAAGGAAACGACAGAGCCGGCAAGCTCGTCGCCGCCGCGACCGCGAACCCGCTGCTTGAAAAGGGCATGAACGACGCGAAGGGCATGATCATATATCTGTCCGCGAACCACAACGTATCGCTCGACGAGATCAACGATATCTCGAACAAGATCGCCGAGACGACGGCTCCCGACGCCAACATAATCTGGGGCTTCGATTTCGACGATTCGCTCGGCGATATGATCAAGGTCTCCATCATAGCGTCCGGCGTGAAATAATATTCGTACAAATTGCATAAAACCGCGCTGTCCGGCGCGGTTTTTTGTATATCGTCCAACAAAAATGAAATAAAATGCATAAAATATCGAAAAAGTACTTGACAAATGCATAAATATGCAGTATAATACAGTCAATTCATCGACAGGAGAAAAACAAATGAAAAATAATAACATCAAAAAAGCGGTGCTCGCGTATTCAGGCGGTCTCGATACCTCGGTGATAATCCCGTGGTTGAAAGAAAACTACGAGGGCTGTGAGATAATAGCTGTTTCCGGCAACGTCGGTCAGGGCGACGAGCTCGACGGACTTGAGGAGAAAGCGATAAAGACCGGCGCGTCAAAGCTTTATATCGAAGATCTGACTGAAGAGTTCGTCAACGATTTCATAATCCCGACGGTGCAGGCAGGCGCTAAATACGAAAAATACCTGCTCGGCACCTCGCTCGCGCGTCCGCTTATAGCGAAGAGACTCGTTGAGATAGCGAAGGCTGAAGGCGCCGACGCGATCGTCCACGGCTGCACCGGCAAGGGCAACGATCAGGTGCGTTTCGAGCTCGCGGTAAAGCATTTCGCGCCCGATATGAAGATAATCGCCCCGTGGCGTCAGTGGAGCATTAAATCGCGTGAGGAAGAGATAGACTATGCGGAGGCCCACAACGTACCGCTCAAAATAACGAGAGAGACGAACTATTCAAAGGATAAAAATCTGTGGCATCTGTCTCACGAAGGACTCGACCTCGAGGACGCGGGAAACGAGCCGACGTATGAAAAGCCCGGATTCCTTGAAATGAGCGTGTCTCCGCTTCAGGCGCCGGATACGCCCGAGTATATAACCCTCGGGTTTGAAAAAGGCGTGCCGGTCTCGCTCAACGGCGAAAACATGAGCGCGAAAAACATAGTACTGAAGCTCAACGAGATCGGCGGCAAAAACGGTATCGGCTTGCTTGACATCATAGAAAACCGGCTCGTCGGCATCAAGTGCCGCGGCGTTTACGAGACTCCGGGCGGCGAGATCCTGTTCGCGGCGCACGAGTACCTTGAAACGCTTACGCTCGACAAACTGATGATGCACAAGAAGCAGGAGCTTTCAGTCGCGTTCGCCGAGCTCGTATACGACGGACTGTGGTTTTCACCGCTGCGTGAGGCGCTGTCGGCGTTCGTGACGTCGTCTCAGAAGAACGTTACGGGGACCGTCAGACTCAAGCTGTATAAAGGAAATATCATTAAAGCGGGCGTGTGGTCCGATTACGCGCTGTATTCGCAGGAACTTGCGACGTTCGGCGAAGACGACGTTTACGATCAGTCCGACGCGACCGGATTCATAAATCTGTACGGACTGCCGACGAAGGTACAGGCGGTCGTCAACGCTAAAAAAGGAAACTGAAAATGAAACTGTGGGAAGGGCTTACGGACGCGGCCGTCGATCCGTCTGCGGACGGATTCAATTCGTCCATCGGATTCGACAAAAGACTGTACCGTGAGGACATAACCGGGAGCATCGTGCACGCGCAGATGCTCGCGCACTGCAATATAATAACAGACGGCGAAGCGGCGCTGATCGCGGAAGGGCTTTCCGGTATTCTTGAGGATATCGAGTCGGGCAAGCTGACGATCGATCTTACACAAGAGGATATACACACCTTCGTTGAGCAGACGCTCACGGCGCGGATCGGCGAGACGGGCAAAAAACTGCACACGGCGAGAAGCCGCAACGATCAGGTCGCGCTCGATATGAGACTGTGGTGCCGGCAAACGACGGACGGCATAATATCGCAGCTGA
>JAFZRM010000137.1 GCA_017619885.1 Clostridia bacterium
ACCGTGGAGCTGGCTCAGATGACGCTTTCGGGCAAGGTCAACAAGTCGCTCGTCAATCTTATCGAGGTTACCGGCGGTAAGAGCGTCGGCATCTCGGGCGTCGACGGCCGGCTCATCGAAGCGAAACCCAAAAACAAGAAGCTCGGCTTCGTCGGCACGATAACGTCCGTCAACACGGCGATCATAAACGATCTGTTAAACAGCGGATATATCCCCGTGATCTCGACGATCGGCTGCGATCAGTCGGGCGCCATCTACAACATAAACGCGGACACCGCCGCGGCGCACATCGCGGGCGCGCTCGGCGCGGAAAGGCTCATAATGATGACGGATATAGCGGGCATACTGCAGGATAAAGGCGATCCGTCGTCGCTCATCCCGGAGATCCCGGCGGCGGAAGCCGGGATACTTAAGAAAAAAGGCGTTATCGACGGCGGCATGATACCGAAGGTCGACTGCTGTATCGAGGCGATCGGACGCGGAGTCAAAAACGTCGTAATAATGGACGGCAGGGTGCCGCACGCGATCCTTATGGAGCTTTTGACTGACGAAGGCGCCGGCACGATGGTGACCGGCTGAGAGGGTTTATCATGGATCTGAAAGAACTTGACGGCAAATATATCGCCGGGACGTATAAACGCTTCCCGGTGCTCGCGGTATCCGGCAAAGGCTCGGTCATCACCGACGAGACGGGGAAGCAGTATATAGACATGGGTTCGGGCATCGGCGTGACCGCCTTCGGCATCGCGGACGACGTCTGGCGGAAAGCGGTGATCGACCAGATCGGCCGGATACAGCACGCTTCGAACCTTTATTACACCGAGCCGTGTATAAAACTTGCGCAGATGCTCTGCGAGAAGACGGGGATGAAAAAGGTCTTCTTTTCCAACTCCGGCGCCGAGGCGAACGAATGCGCGATAAAGGCGGCGCGTAAATACGCGTCGGACAAATACGGCGCAGAAAGATGCGTAATAGCGACGCTGCACAACAGCTTCCACGGCAGAACGCTGACGACGCTCGCAGCTACGGGGCAGGAGCATTATCACGAGCTGTTCACGCCGCTGACGGAAGGCTTCGTCAGTTTCGACGCGGGCGATCTGTCCGTGCCGGAAAAGCTGTGCGGCGAAGGAAAACTCGCCGCGGTGATGATAGAATGTATCCAGGGAGAGGGCGGCGTGATACCGCTCGAGGCCGGATTCGTAAAAGCTCTTGCCGCGTTCTGTGAGAAAAACGACGTTCTTCTGATCGTCGACGAGGTGCAGACCGGCAACGGCAGGACCGGAAAGCTCTACGCGTACATGAACTACGGCGTCACGCCGGATATAGTGTCGACCGCGAAAGGGCTCGGAGGCGGGCTTCCGATAGGCGCCGCCCTGCTCGGGCAAAAGTGCGAAAACGTATTCTCGTACGGCGACCACGGCTCCACCTTCGGCGGTAATCCCGTCTCGTGCGCGGCGGCGCTGAGCGTCCTGTCGCGGCTCGACGACGAATTCCTTGCTGAGGTGTGCAGAAAGAGCGCGTACGTTTTTGAAGCGCTGCGCGGCGCGCCGGGCGTCGAGGACGTCGTCGGCATGGGGCTGATGATCGGCATAAAGACGAAAAAACCGGCGGCGCAGGTCGTCAAGGAATGTCTCGAAAAAGGCGTTCTGTGCCTTACGGCGAAGGACAAAGTGCGTCTGCTGCCGGCGCTGAACATCGACGACGGCGTGCTGAAAAAGGCTGTCGGGATAATAAAAGAGGTCTGCGCCGACGGGATCCGGGGCTGATCCGGCGCGGGCGCCTACGGGAGCGTTATGAATGAAAAAAGCTTATCTTGTTTTAAATAACGGCGAGGTCTTCGAGGGATACAAGATCGGCGCGGACACGGAAAGCATCGGCGAGGTCGTTTTTACCACCGGCATGGTCGGTTATCTCGAAACGCTGACCGATCCGTCGTACGCCGGGCAGATCGTCGTCCAGACCTTTCCGCTCATAGGCAATTACGGCGTGATCCCGCGGGATTTCGAAGGGGCGTGCGCCGTCAAAGGCTACGTCGTGCGCTCGCTGTGTGATACGCCGTCGAATTTCCGCTCGGAATACCGCCTTGATGCGTTCTTGAAAGAAAACGGCGTCTGCGGCATCTGCGGCATCGACACGCGCAGACTGACGCGTATCCTGCGCGAACAGGGCGTAATGAACGGCATGATCAGCGACAGCCCGGCGCCGCCGGCTGAGGATATAGAAAACTACCGCGTCAAAGGCGTCGTGGAACAGGTAACGTCAAAGACCAAACGGGTCCTGCCCGCCAAAAGCGCGGAAAAATACGGCGTCGCGCTGATAGATTACGGCGCGAAGAAGAGCATCGCGGCGTGTCTGTGCGAACGGGGCTGCCGCGTCACGGTCTACCCGGCGGACACGCCCGCCGAGGTGATCCTCGGCGCCGATCCGGACGGCATAATGCTGTCGAACGGCCCGGGCGACCCGGCGGAGGACCTGTATCAGATAGAGCAGATCAAAAAACTCATCGGCAAAAAGCCGCTGTTCGGCATCTGTCTCGGCCATCAGCTGACGGCGCTCGCGCTCGGCGGGATGACAAAAAAGCTGAAATACGGTCACCACGGCGTAAATCAGCCGGTAAAAGACACCGGCGGGGGCCGCACTTATATAACGAGTCAAAACCACAATTACGAGGTGATAGCGGAAACGCTCGCCGAGGTTGGCGTCGAGATCTTCGTCAACGCGAACGACGGAAGCTGCGAGGGTATGGAATACGGCAAGCTGAACGCTTTTACCGTTCAGTTCCACCCGGAGGCGAACGGAGGCCCGCACGACACCGCGTTCCTCTTCGACAGGTTCATCGATTTGATGGAGAAGGATAAAAAATGCCTAAGAACGAAGCCATAAAAAAAGCGCTTGTGATCGGCTCAGGTCCGATCGTGATAGGTCAGGCGGCGGAATTCGACTATTCCGGCGCCCAGGCGTGCCGTGTGCTTAAAAGTCAGGGCATAAACGTCGTGCTCGCAAACTCCAATCCCGCCACGATAATGACGGACAGCGTGCTGGCGGACGAGATCTATCTTGAGCCGCTGACGGTAAAAACGCTGACGCGGATAATCGAAAAAGAGCGGCCGGACGGCATCCTCGCCGGGCTCGGCGGACAGACCGCGCTGACGCTCGCAACTCAGCTTTACGAGGAGGGCGTCTTGCAGAAATACGGCGTCCGTTTCCTCGGAAGCGACATGGAAGCGATAAAAAAAGCCGAGGACAGAGAGCTTTTCCGCGACACGATGCTTAAAATAAAGCAGCCGTGCGTACCGAGCGACATAGCCTTCGACGTTGAAGCCGCGGTCTGCATCGCGAAAAAGATCGGTTATCCCGTGATAGTCCGCCCCGCGTACACGCTCGGCGGCTCCGGCGGCGGCATAGCGCACGACGAGGCGTCGCTGCGCACGATCGCCGCGAACGGGCTGAAAATGTCGCCGATAACGCAGATACTGGTCGAAAAAAGCGTCGCCGGCTGGAAAGAGATCGAGTTTGAAACGCTGCGCGACAACGCGGGAAACGCCGTCGCCGTCTGTTCGATGGAGAACGTCGACCCCGTCGGCATCCACACGGGCGATTCCGTCGTCGTCGCGCCGACGCTGACGCTGTCTGACAAGGAATTCCAGATGCTGCGCACCGCGTCGCTTCAGATCGTGGAGGCGCTCGGCATCGTGGGCGGCTGCAACTGCCAGTTCGCGCTCAACCCCGACAGCTTCGAGTACGCCGTGATCGAGGTGAACCCCCGCGTTTCGCGTTCGTCCGCGCTCGCCAGCAAGGCGACCGGGTATCCTATCGCGAAAATATCAACGATGATCGCGATAGGTTATAACCTTGACGAGATAGAAAACGAGATCACCGGCAAGACGTGCGCGTGCTTTGAGCCCGCGCTCGATTACGTCGTCGTGAAGTTCCCCAAATGGCCGTTCGACAAGTTCTCGGGCTCGAGCAGGACGCTCGGCACGCAGATGAAGGCGACGGGCGAGGTTATGGCGATCGGTCAGAGCTTCGTCGAAGCGCTGATGAAAGCGGTGCGCGGTCTTGAGATCAAGATGGATTCGTTAAATCACAAGCCGCTTGACGGCGCCGACGTCGTAACGCGGCTCTCGCGCGCCGACGATCTGCGTCTGTTCACGATCTTCGAGGCGCTGAAAGCCGGCGTGCCGGAGAAAACCGTGCACGAGATAACCAAAATCGACCCGTATTTCATCTCATGCATAAAAGAGGCGGCGGCGCTCGAGGCGGAGCTGAAGGAAAATCCGCTTACGGACGGGCTGTATCTTAAGGCAAAAAAATCGGGATTCCCCGACTCGTATATAAAATCGCTCACCGGCGCCGCGGTTTTGCCGGAATTTTCGTACAGTTATAAAATGGTCGACACCTGCGCCGCGGAGTTTTCGGCGGAAACGCCGTATTTCTACTCCTGCGCCGACGGATACTGCGAGGCGAGGGAGTACAGGCGCAGCGGCAGGCCGGTCATCCTCGTGCTCGGCTCCGGCCCGATACGCATAGGGCAGGGCATCGAATTCGATTACAGCTCCGTACACTGCGTCTGGACTCTGAAAGAGATGGGCTACGACGTCGTCATCGTCAACAACAACCCCGAAACGGTCTCGACCGACTACGACACCGCGAACCGGCTTTATTTCGAGCCTCTGACCGAGGAGGACGTACTCGGGATCGTCCGGGTCGAGCAGCCCGTCGGCGTCGTCGTGGCGTTCGGCGGTCAGACGGCGATAAAGCTCGCCAAAGCGCTCGATTCGGCGGGCGTGCGAATACTGGGCACGTCGGCGGAGAGCATAGACATAGCGGAGGACCGGGAGCGTTTCGACTCTTTTCTCGAGTCGATACACATGTCGCGCCCGAAGGCGGTCGCGGTCGAGAGCACCGAGGAGGCGCTTTTAGCCGCAAAGATCCTCGGTTATCCCGTGCTGCTGCGTCCGTCTTACGTTATCGGAGGGCAGGGAATGGGCGTCGTGCGCTCGGCGGATGAGCTTAAAACGTACATGGATTCGATCGTCTCAGGCGACATAACGAATTCCGTGCTCGTGGACAAATACATGCCCGGCGCGGAACTGGAGGTCGACTGCATCTCCGACGGCACGACGGTGCTGATCCCGGGGATAATGGAGCATATCGAGCGCGCGGGAATACATTCCGGCGACTCGATCGCCGTTTATCCGCCGTACAACCTCTCGGAGTCGATGACGAAGAAGATCTGCGAGGTCTCCGTCGCCATCGCCAAGGGGCTCGGCACGAAGGGCATCGTAAACATTCAGTATCTGATATTCGAAAACGAGCTTTACGTGATCGAGGTCAACCCGCGGGCGAGCCGCACGGTGCCGTATATCAGCAAGGTAACGCGCATACCGATGATAGAACTCGCGAGCCGCGTGATGCTCGGGGAAAAACTGGCGGATCTGGGATATAAAGAAGGGCTCGCCGAAGCCGCGCGCTATTACGCGGTAAAGGTGCCCGTGTTCAGCTTTGAGAAGATAACCGACGCCAACTCGATAATGGGGCCGGAGATGAAGTCGACCGGCGAGGTGCTCGGCATCGGCAGGACGAAGACGGAGGCGCTTTACAAAGGTCTGTGCGCCGCCGGGATCGACGTGCACGAAGAAAAAGAGCCGGGAAAGGGCATACTGATCTCAGTCGAGGACTACGATTACTCCGACGCCGTGAAGCTGGCGGAAAAATTCACCGATCTCGGCATGAAGATATACGCGACGCCGGACACGACCGCCGCGATAAGAGCGCGCGGGCTCGACGTCACGAAGGCGTGCAACATCTGGGAAAACAACGATATTTACAATCTGATCGAGACCGGAGCGGTGCGGTGCGTCGTTTACACCGGCGCGGTCATGGACAGCTCGGTCGGAGATTTCCGGCTGCTTTACCGCAAGGCGATGAACGCGCGCATACCGTGCATGACGTCGATCGACACGGCGCTCGCGCTGGCGGACGTAATAAGCGCGAGCTACGACCAGGACAGCACGCATCTCGTCGACATTAACCACTGAGGAGGAGATCATGGATCTTAAGGGAAGAAGCTTTCTGAAGCTGCTCGATTTTACGCCGGAGGAGATATTTTATCTGCTCGATCTGGCGGCGGAATTCAAGGAAAAGAAAAAAGCGGGCGTTCCGCACGATATATGCCGCGGGAAGAACGTCGCGCTGATATTCGAGAAGACGAGCACGCGCACGCGCTGCGCGTTCGAGGTCGCCGCGGCGGATCTCGGCATGCACGCCGTCTATCTCGACCCGAAAAGCAGTCAGCTCGGCAAGAAGGAGAGCATCGCCGACACCGCGCGCGTGCTCGGGCGGATGTTCGACGGTATAGAATATCGCGGATTCGGGCAGGAGCGCGTCGAAACGCTTGCGAAATACGCCGGCGTGCCGGTGTGGAACGGGCTGACGAACGAGTTCCACCCGACGCAGATGCTCGCGGATTTCCTGACGGTAAAGGAACATTTCGGAAAGCTGAAAAATATCAGGCTCGTATATATCGGCGACGCGCGCTACAACACCGGAAATTCTCTGATGGCGGGCTGCGCGAAGGTCGGGATCGACCTGACGGTATGCGCGCCGGAAAAATATTTCCCCGATCCCGGGCTCGTCGAAATCTGTAAACAGATCGCGTCGGACAACGGCGCGTCGATCCGGTTCGAGACGGATCCGGTAAAGGCGACAAAAGGCGCCGACGTCATTTACACCGACGTCTGGGTGTCTATGGGAGAGCCCGAATCGGTGTGGAAAGAGCGGATAGACGACCTTTTGCCGTACCGCGTGACAGCGGAGCTGATGAACAACGCCGGGGCGCAGTGCCGCTTCATGCACTGCCTGCCGTCGTTCCACGATCTGGAAACGGAGACCGGAATGGAAACGTATAAAAAATACGGCCTCGACTGCATGGAGGTGACCGACGAAGTCTTTGAAAGCGAAGCCTCGATCGTCTTCGACGAAGCGGAGAACCGCATGCACACGATCAAAGCCGTCATGGCGGCGACGATCTGATAAAACAAACCCGCTTTGACATTTTTCGTGTCATTGCGGGTTGTTTTTATGTAAAAAAGCTAAATTGCTCGCTTACGCTCGCAGCTAAATTGAAGCCTTGCGGCTTCAGCTAAATTGAAAACCTGCGGTTTTCAGCTAAATTGAAGCCTGACGGCTTCAGCTGAATTCGCCTTCGGCGAGCTAAATTGAATTCGCCTTTACGGCGAATTCAGCTTTTATTCGCAGTACAGCCAGATCGCGGGGCGGACGCAGCAGCCGCCGTTGAAGGGGTAATCACCCCCGATCTTTCCGGTGGTATGCCGGACGATGCACATGTGGTTGTTTTTATCATACACCGAGCGCAGCCACCAGGACACGTAACCGTCATCCGACAGGTACGCGCCCTGATTTTTCGCGTACTCGGTCGGCGGGCAGAAGATGAAGCTTTCTTCCTCTTCGATATATTTTTCAAACTCTTCACGGCTCAGAAGGAACACGTTGTCCGTCAAGGGTTTGCCTCTGTCGTCGGTCCCGGTCTGAGTCTCCGCGATGAGCAGTTTTTCCTCGGAGCTGAACGTCTGCCCGTAGAATTCCGCGTTGAGCGTCTTTCTGAGGCTGCATTTCTCCCACGTCGTGCCCTCCCACATCGCGGTGCTCATCGTTTTTGTGAGCAGCGCGTAACGCGTTATCGCGAGAAGCTTGCCGTCCTCGAATCCGACGACGATCCACTCGACGTCCTCTTTGCCGTTTTCCGTGTTGCCGTCCTGCTCGTGCTTCCCGAACGTGAACGTCGCGCCGTAGGACAGCTTTTTCGTGTCCGTCACGGTCTGTATCGGCACGGTGAATACCGTCGTCTGATCCCCGCCCGCGCCGGATGCCTCCGCCTCCGTCGAGGGTTTGTCGTCGTCAAAGCACGCGCACAGCGACGCTGCCGCCGCGGCCGCGAGCGCCGCCGCGATGATTTTTTTAAACAGTCCTCTCATATAAACCTCTTCCGCCATACGGCGTCTCATCGTTTTCCGTCGCCGTTTATTATACCATTTTTCTCCCCGCGTTTCAATGACTTTGGTGTTAACAAAGCAGATTTTGACTGCGCGGACAGTCTTGTCCTTTTAATTCGCGAACAGTCGCGTGCGACGCGTAGTCTGATCCGACTGATCACAACTGAACAGGCCGCCTCAAACGGCAGCCTGTTCGGTCGGATCGTATTAAAGGTCAAATAAAAAACAAAACACACGAAAGTGAAAACTTTCGTGTGTTTTTTTCGTCGTTTTTATATGGTCGAAATTATGCGAAGATATCGCCGTACTCGCTGTAGGTTACGTGTTCGTATTCTGATTCGCGGCCGTTTAAAATCTCGCTGACTTTCGCTTTGACGGCGTCGGGGGAGACTTTTCCGATCTCGTAAGTCGTGACCTCTACCCGGCTCATGAGCTCACTCGAGTAGACGAAGTAAGCTTCTTCCGTGCCGTCGTCTATCTTTACTTTCGGATCGTTTGTCAGATAGAATTCGCAGTAAAGCCCGATCTCGGTCTCCGGGTCGTAATAGAATTTGTAGTTAGTATACTGCGATTCGCGGTCGGTCTTGCCGTGAGTGACGATCCTCGTCTTCAGCTCGCAGCCTTTTGCGTTCGGGCAGAGCGAAGAAGTCACGGCCAGATCAAACCTCTCGCAGTACGTGTCGATCGCGACGGTGGATTTTGTGCCCTTCTCAAAATCCCTTGTCTGCCGCAGGATCGGGAAAGTCGCGGAGCCGAGATTCTCGGGGAGGAAGGTTTTTTCCTCATATATCACCGTAAGCGGGAAATCGTCGACGATAAGCTTTCTGTAAAAGTCGTAAAGCACGTATTTGCCGTTGTCGAGGACGATGGCGACGTGGTCGTCGGGCTCGTTCAGCTCGCCCTTGCGCGCCTCGTCGTATCCGACGAGCGTGTATCTGCAGTGATAATGATAATCCTCGCAGTTCAGGAATTCGAAAGGATATGAAACGACGCCTTCTCCGTCGTCGCGGTCTTCGCCGTAGTTGTATATAAGGTGTGCGTTCTGCAGCGCGGCGGCGTATTTATATCCGTCTTTGCCGTCGTAATACGTCACGCGCGGATACTGACCCTTGCCCGGATCCTGAGGGATCCCCGGTTTCGGATCATCCGATTTGTTTGAGCCGCACGACGCAAGCGTCAAAACCGCCGCGCAGGCCAAAAGAAATGACAGGATCTTTTTCATAACGATTCTCCTTGTTTTTGAACTCGGTGGAATCATTATAAACAAAAACGGGCGTTTTGTCAAGTGATAAATGCGTTTGCCGGCCTTTCCGGGCGGGATGCGCGGCCGTTTTTACGCTTTATTCATAACTGCGGCGGCTGCGACGCCGCCCGGCTTTTTTGTCTTCCGGCTTGAATCGTTCACAACTGTGTGATACAATATAGGAAAATACCGGATGAATCAATTCATTTTCAGAAAGCGGGGGCAAAAAATTGAAGCTTTTAAAGATAACGGCTCTGCTCCTGTCCGCCGTCATGCTCGCGACCGTTTTTGCCGGATGCGGCACCGACGTCCCGGACACTGCGGCCGATACAACGGCCGGGCCGGCGACACAGGCGGACACGACCGATAACTCGCAGACGACGGACGGGCAGACGTCCGAGGTCACGGAAGAAGACGTGTTTCAGATTCCGGACGAGGATCTGACCGGCATGAACACGTCGGATCAGCCGCTCGCCGACGACGGCAACGGCGAAGCGATCTTCGCGCGGCTGTACTCCGAGTCGTATTTCAGCGACAAAGACGCGTCGGCGTCAACGCTGCTTGACCGCGCGGCGTTTTCAAAGGATATCGTCAGATATTCCGGCTTCGCGCAGCAGCAGCAGTTCTACATCTGCCAGAACGACTACACCGACATGGCCGCGTACTCGGAAGATATGAAATTCGCCGAGATCGCGGTGAACCAGGGCTTCATGCTGCGGCCGCGCTCCTCCGAATTCAAGCCCGGCGAGCCCGTTAAATACGGCGAGGTCCTGCGCGGGCTGCTGTACGCCCTCGGCTACAGGGATTACGCCGACAAGAACGGCGTCGCGAAGGTCGCGGCGGAGGTCGGCGTATCGGATTATCTGGATCTGTCAAAGAAGAATTCCGACACCGTGACGTACGCCGAATACGCGCAGCTCGTATCGAACGCGCTCAAGCTCGACCTCGTCCTGTGCATCGAAAAAGACGGTAAGCTTTACATCGAAAAGCGCGCCGAAGGCTACAACATAAAGACCGCGTACATAGACGACGCCGCGGCCGAGGAAGGCTCGCTGTTCCGCCTCGCAAACAAGGGTTGGGACATCTTCTCCGGCACCTATCTGTACGGCCCGAGCATGATCATAAACGAAGACAAGTCGATCGACTGCTGGCTCGCGGGAACGCTCGGGTACAGCGGGGAAGTGGACGTCGGCGTATACCGCAAATCGTATGACAACGGCCTGAGCTGGACGCCCGACGTCGCCGCCGTAAGACCCACGTGCTGCAGCGAAGACTGGCACTGGACGTGCGACCCCGGGACGATAAAGATCGGCGATTACTACTACATAACGTACACGTCCATACTCTGGGCGGGCGGCGTCGACAACAACCTTTTCGTCGCCAGGACTAAGGATCCGGCGGGCACCTGCATCGAAAAATGGGGCAAGGACGGCTGGGGCGACGAGCCGAAGCCGCTCGTGGCGTTCGACGGTCCGCGCGGCGCCTGGGGCGCCGGCGAGGGCTCTATGGTCGTCGTGGGCGACACGCTGTATCTGTACGTGACGTGGGCGGTGAACACGTTCGAGACGAGGATCTACACCGCCGACGCGACGAGCGAGAACTGGCCGGCGACGCTGCAGTTCCGCGGGACGGCTTACCGTCACGACAGCCTCGCCGAGGACAGCGCCGATTTCAAATATATCGACGCTTATAAATGCTTCATCGGCGTGGCGACCGGAAACAGATTCTCCGACGACTGCTACGTCCACGTAAACGTCTCCTACGACGGTCTGTACTTCCGCAGCGAGGTGCGTCTGAAGCACCGGTCCGAGGGCTCTCTCATCGAGACCGGCATTCACAACATGGGCATAAGCGGCGACGCGCACGGACATATCGACATATTCGACACTCAGCAGTTCATCGGCTACGCCTACACGCTCGAAGGCGGCGGCTGGGGCGTCTGGGGCCTGCGGTTCGCGCCGGTGCTGTTCATCGGCTCGGACATCTACGACACGCCCGAGAAAGCGGTAACGCGCCCCGCGGGCAAGAGCCTGAAAGACCCGGTGAACGCGCCCGACGTCTGCGGCATGCGGATCGAGGGCCCGTACAAGACGTCGTCCGTCGAGGTCCGCTTCAAGGGCACGCCGTATAACTTCACCGTCATGATCACCGACAAAAACGGCAACACGGTGCCGGCGGGCGCGGATATACTCGAGAAGATCGAATTTGATTACGATCCTGAGCAGGTCGCGGTCGACCGCGAGAACCAGACCGTGACGCTGATCGGAAACAAGATCACCCGAATCTACGCGAAATACGGGACGATCACGACGATGTTCACCGTCATGCCGTCGAACGCCGACAGAGACGCGCCGGTCGAGTTTTATCCGGAGACGGACACCGTGACGTTCTACTTCAAGGACGAGGTCAAACAGCCCGATTTCATCGCGAAAAGCGCGGCGAACGACTATCTGGTCCTCTGGGGCAAGACGACGGCGCTCGCCGCCGACAGCTCGCAGGATCTGAAATACTGGAAGCAGTCCTGCAAGTACTCCGGCTACGACAAGAGCATCATCGAGATCGACAAGGAGGGCGCGATAAAGCCGCTCGCCATAGGCGAAACGACGGTCACCGTGACGTATATGGATCTGCAGACGACTCTCAAGGTCGTCGTCGCGAGCATGAATTGACCGCAGGTCGATTCAGCTCGCCGCCAGGCGAATTTAGCTGACCGCAGGTCGATTCAGCTCGCCGTCAGGCGAATTCAGCTGACCGCAGGTCAATTTAGCTCGCCGCCAGGCGAATTCAGCTGACCGCAGGTCGATTTAGCTGACCGCAGGTCAATTTAGCTCGCCGTCAGGCGAATTTAGCTCGCCGTCAGGCGAATTTAGCTGACCGCAGGTCAATTTAGCTCGCCGCCAGGCGAATTTAGCTGACCGCAGGTCGATTCAGCCGGCGCGAAGCGCCGAATCAGATGAAAAAAAACAGGTTGAGCATCACTGTCTCAACCTGTTTTTGCTGTTATACCGTTTTATTTTTTCTTTTTCTTCAAAAGGATCAGGACAACGGCGCAGACAACGACGGCCGCCGCCGCGATGATGGCGATGATCGCGCCCGTCGGCAGGCCTTTCTTTGCCGTGCCGTCCTTTTCCGCGTCGGTCGTGGCCGGAGCGTTCTGCTCCGCGGTGCCGGCGTCCGTCGCAGCGTCGGTCGCGGCGTCGGTCGCGGCGTCGGTCGCGGCGTCAGTTGCCGCGTCGGTCACGGCGTCGGTCACAGCCGCCGTCGTATCTTCGTCTTCCTCTTCGGTGTCGTAATAGAACAGCAGATATTCCTTGCCGCCGTTGCTTCCGACGAGGACCTCGCCGCCCTCTTCCTCTTTCATGACGAGATTGATATAATGATCGCCCGCGGGAAGCTCGCTTAACGGGATGTTGATCTTGAAGCGGAAGCCGTATTTGCCGGAATAGGTGAGGATCGGGTCGCCCTCTTCGAGCTCTGTCATCTTGACGTGATTCTCGTTGAAGATCGTCTCACCGCCGTCGATCTTGTAGCCGAGTTTGACGGTCTTCACGGTGGAGCCCGCCCAGCCTTCGGCGTCTATTTTCGTCTCGTCGCTGTTGTCGGCGTCGACGTTGAATACGGTGCTCGAGCCTTTGCCGCCGACGACCTGCTCGCCGTCGGAGGCCTTAGTGAACGTGAAATCGGACTGATCACGAAACGCCTCGGCGATGCCGCCGCTCACAAACTGCGCGCAGACCAGTATGGTGTGTCTGCCCGCTTCAAGCGCGGAAATATCGATGACGAGCTGTACCCTGTACGCTCTCAAAACGTCCCAGCCGACGCCGTTCGACATGCCGCCGCTCTTTACGGCGTCTTCGAGCGCCAGATCGCGGTACGCGTCGCTTACGCCCTTTTTCGTCTCGGCTGAGTCGCGCGTGTCGTTTTCTATGCCGGTGACTACGGCTTTATACGAGCTGATGTCGCCGTCGTCGAGAATGTAGCCGACGGAGGTGATTTCCTCGTCGGTGATGATCCAGCCGTAAACGCTCCACGTCCCGCCGCCGGCGTCGACGCCGCCCTGCTTGTCAAAATAGTGGTTCGCTATCGACGCCGCGTCTGCGGTCAGCGCAAAAGCGGCGATCAGAATAACGGATATTGCGATCAAAACTGTTTTTTTCATGTTGTCCTCCATAATAACGTCGGACACGGCTACGCCGTGCTTTGTGATATTATAAAATATAATCGCCCGGTTGTCAATAGTTTTCGCGCAAATTCTGCCCCGCGCCGCGGTTTGACTTGTTCATAAATAAGTGATACAATATCGTATAAAGAAGCGGGAAGGAGAGTTGTTCCATGGATATACGCGAACAAGACCGCGAGACGCTGCGCGCGCTCGCCGGGCGATACATGAGCTATGCGAAAGACGCGGTAAACGACGAAAAGCAGCGTCTGTGGCGGTCGCTGAACGACGGTGTAATGCAGAAGCCCATGGTCGCGATAGACCAGATACCGTGGAACGAGCTTAACGTCGACGGATGCCTGAACTGCACGGTGACGGATCCGTATTTCCGCCGCGTCGAATGGAGCCTGCGCTCCGAGATCTACAAGAGGGAACATCTTCCCGTCGACATGGTGCTGAACCCTTACGTGCTTCTGCCGCGTCCGGTCGCCAATACCGGCTACGGTCTGCACGCTGAGTACGAGCTGCCGCAGAGCCGCTCGAACAGTTTCGTTTCAAAGCGTTACGTCAACCAGTTCAGGGAGCCGGAGGACGTCGAAAAGATAAAGGTGCCGCAGATCTCGATCGACCGCGAGGCGGAGGCGAGAATACTTTCGGCGGCGCACGATATATTCGACGGAGTCGCGCCCGTCAGGATGCAGGGGATCATACTTCATCTCGGCTTCTGGGACTGGATCGCGCAGTGGATGGGCGTTGAAAACTGTTACATCGAGCTGATGGACCACCCGGAGATGATGCACGCCGTAATGGAGCGGCTCACCGCCGCGACGCTGTCCGCGATAGAGCAGATAAACGCACTGGGACTGTACGACGTGAACTGCAATATGTGCCACTGCTCGTACACGTTCTCGGACAGCCTGCCCGCGAAAGGCTGCGACCGCGAAAACCCGACAAGCCGCGACGGCTGGGGCTTCGGAATGGCGCAGCTGTTCACATCGGTCTCGCCTCAGGTGACGGCGGAGTTCGAGGTGCCGTATATGCAGCGGATATTCCCGCATTTCGGCGCGATATATTACGGCTGCTGCGACCGCCTCGACGACCGGCTCGACGTGATAAGCCGCATGCCGAACGTGAAAAAGATCTCGTGCAGTCCGTGGAGCGACCGCGAGAATTTCGCGGCGAACCTGCCGGACAGGTACGTTATGTCGAACAAGCCGAGCCCGGCGCTTCTCGCGTACGCGTCGTTTGACGAAGACGCCGTCAGAGCCGATCTGCGGGCTACGATCGCCGCCGCGAAAAAACACGGTCTGCGGCTGGAAATGATACTGAAGGATATAACCACGGTCAAAAACGATCCGCAGCGACTCTGGCGCTGGGCGGAGATCGCGGAGGAGGAAACACTGCGGGCGGCTCTGTGACGCGCGGTGCGGCTGAATTCGCCCGCGGCGAGTTTCGGTGTTCCTCCGGGACGTTTGGTGCGCCTCGTACCTCGGCGCCTTTGGGGACTCCCCGCCCCCCTTCTACCGCCCCCAAACCCCCGCCTTCCCCCCACTGTGAATTGGGGCTTTTGACGACGGGTCGTCGTGGGCGCCGACCCCTACGGCATCGCGGCCCCTCAGGCCATCAGCCTGCGGGAGGGGAACAGGGGGTTTGGGGGTGGCGAGGCTTTAGCCGAGCCGT
>JAFZRM010000138.1 GCA_017619885.1 Clostridia bacterium
CGGCAATGATAAGTACGCACAGCGCTTTTTTCATACAGTCTCCCCGGGCAAAAAAACATTTTTACTGATGTATCATACCATATTTTTTTATTGATTGCAAGAGATTTTTCGAAAAAATAACCGTCAGGCGCCAATTTTCAATTTATTTATTGACATCGCGCGCAGTTTGTATTATAATATAAAAAAAATATTGACAATAAAAAACAGGGGTCAGAAATCATGAAATTATTCATTTCCGCGGATATCGAAGGAACTTGCGGCATCACGTGCTGGGACGAGACCGAATACGGCCATCCGAGATACGGCTATTTTGCCGAGCAGATGACGAAAGAGGTCTCCGCCGCGTGCGCCGCGGCAGACAGGCTCGGATACGACATACTCGTCAAGGACGCGCACGACAGCGCGAGGAACATCCTGCCCGACAAACTCCACCCGTCGGCCTCCCTGCTTCGCGGCTGGGCGCGCGACGTGAACTGCATGATGAGCGGCATAGACAGCGATAAATTCGACGCCGTTGCGTTCACCGGTTATCATTCGGCGGCGATGAGCGAGGGAAACTCGCTGTCGCATACGATGACGACCGCCGCACACAGCGTGAAGATCAACGGCGAATACGCCTCGGAATTCGTGATAAACGCCTACACCGCCGCGCTTTACGGCGTGCCGGTCGTATTCCTGTCCGGTGACGAGGCGCTCTGTGAATCAGCGAAAGAGCTTATCCCCGGCATAACGACGGTAGCGACGAAACGCGGCGTCGGCTCCGCGTGCCTTTCACAGCATCCCGACAAGGTATGCCAGCAGATCACGCGCGCCATGACCGAGGCTCTGTCCGGAGATTATAAAAACAAATGCAGACTTACCCTGCCGAAGAGCTTTGCGCTCGAGATCTGTTACCGCGACATAAACGACGCGACGCGTTACGCGTGCTATCCGGGAGTCGTAAGGCTCGACGGCAAGACGCTTCTGTTCGAGTCGGATTCCTATAAAGAGGTTTTAAGAGCCATACACTTTATACTGTGAGGTGAATTAAATGCTTAGATTTGTAAGGAACAGCGCGTACGACGTTTTCAAAAGCACAAGAGAAAAGATGAGCGACACGACGAGGCTTTGCCTTCACAGCGCGAAAAACGCTTTCGCCGCGGGGCAGCTCGTTTTGCGCGAACACTCGGATTTTGAGATAACGGGCGTCAGGTTCGTCAATTTCTCCGCGCCGTACGTACTCTGCGAGGACGACGTCAGATACTATTATCAGGACTTCGTCAGATATAACGACGGCGAATACCCCGACAAGCTCTCCGACGCCGAAACGGTCAAAGTCGGCGCGGAATGCTCGCAGAGTATCTGGATCATAGCTGACGTCAAAGCCGAGGCTTTAGCCGGTCTCTGCACGTTCGACGCGGTCGTTGCGACGAGCGTCGGCGAGTTCGCCTTCCCCTGCTCCGTCAGAGTCTATAACGTGACGGTGCCGGATGCGGACAAAGCCGAATTTTACCTTGAATATTTCCTCGATCCGTTCACGCGCCTGGCGGGCGACAGATGGGGCGGGGACAGGATGAAATTCCTGTATTCCTACGCGGAATCGCTTAAGATGATACGCAACAACAGCATCGACGTAATCGTCATCCCGCTTCTGCTTGACGGAGGCAGCAAACGCGTATCCGAGACGGAATGGGCGCTCGATTTCACGTACGTCGAAAAATACGTCGACTTTATGATGAAAAACGTACCGACGAAGCGCTTCGCGGTGCGCTCGATAATAGCGAGCGTGAACGGCGACGTTCTGCCGATGATAGGTTACGGCGGCAAGACCGTCAACGTGAAATACAAGACGCCCGAGGCGGAGGCGTGGATGTACGCTTACTTCAACGGCATCTATAAGTTCTTCGAGAAAAAGGGGCTGCTCGACATGCTCCAGTTCAGACTCCAGGATGAGCCGCATTACACGGACTGCTGGATCTGGGCGAGACAGATCTGCGCGAAAGCCGCGCCGGGGATCAAATGCGGCGAGCCGCTCGACGAGCATCCGTCGGGCCTCGGGCTGCAAGGCTACATAGATACGTATATCCCGCGCATAAACGTCTACGAGCCGGGCGCGGATTACTACGACAGGATGAGAGCCGAGGGCAAGGAAGTCTGGGTCTATTCATGCTGCTTCCCCGAGGAGGCGTGGTGGATAAACAAATTCATCGATCATCCGCACAACCACAGCCGCATCATGAGCTGGGCGTGCTACAAGAGGAAGATCCAGGGATTTCTGCACTGGGGCTATAACTACTGGTCGGAAACGAGCCTTTACGGCACCTCTCCTTCCGCGCGCTTCAAGGGCGACGGATTCATAGTTTACCCCGACAAGGAAAACCTCCGCGTCACCCCGTCGACGAGGCTTATCGCCACGGCCGAGGGCATAATCGAGTTCGAGCTGTTCAAAATAGTCGAGCAAAAGGATCCGGCGGAAGCGGCGGCCATCTGCGCCTCCGTCACGCGGACGTTCACCGACTACGACGACGATCCGGAAAAGATAGAATCCGCGCACATCAGGCTGCTTCAGGCGGCGGAGGAAGCGGCGGCAAGATGAAAAAAACGCTCAAATACGTTATTATTTCCGCCGTCGTCCTCGTTTTGCAGGCGGTACTCATCCGGTTCGGCAAGGTCGGTTTCGGATTCGGCGTCGCTGTTGCCGTCGCGTACTCGCTGACGCTCAATCTGACGAAAAACACGCTCGTTTCGGCGGTCTTCACCGCGCTCGCGCTCGTCGTCGACTGCCTTACGATGCAGTTCCAGCATATAGGCATATACGGTTTTATACTCTTCTCCGTCGCGCTGTCGTTTTTCC
>JAFZRM010000139.1 GCA_017619885.1 Clostridia bacterium
CAGCACACGACCGGCGCGCCCGTCTTTTTAACGACGGCGACTATTTGTCCGCACGTCTCACAGCGGTAAAATCTCAACTCCATTTTCTTTTTTCCTTTCTGTTTATAAAATCATGTTGCCGCAGGCAATTCATAATTGCGCGCAGCGCATCATAATTCATCATTCGCCGTCAGGCGATCATTATTTTATTCCCATTCTATTGTCCCTGTGGGTTTCGGTGTGACGTCATAAAGGACTCTGTTCACTCCTTTGACCTCGTGGACGATGCGGTCGACTATCTTTGACAAAAGTCCGTACGGGATCTGCTCGATCGTCGCGGTCATCGCGTCGCGCGTGTTGACGGCGCGGATTATGACCGGCCATTCGAAGCTGCGCAGACCCGCTTTCACGCCGACGGATCTGTAATCCGGCACTATCGTGAAATACTGCCATACTTTTCCGGCAAGTCCGGCTTTGTCGAATTCTTCTCTTAGGATCGCGTCGGATTCTCTGACGGCTTCAAGCCTGTCACGCGTGATAGCGCCTAAGCAGCGTACGCCGAGACCGGGGCCGGGGAACGGCTGACGGTAGACCATGCCGTCCGGCAGACCGAGCGTGTGACCGACGACTCTGACCTCATCCTTGAAAAGGAATTTGAGCGGTTCGACGAGCTCGAATTTCAGATCGTCGGGCAGGCCGCCAACGTTGTGATGCGCTTTGACCGGACCTGATTCGAGGATATCGGGATATATCGTGCCCTGCGCGAGGAATTCGATGCCGTCGAGCTTTCTCGCTTCTTCCTCAAACACTCTTATGAATTCCGCGCCGATTATCTTTCTCTTCTTCTCGGGCTCCGAGACGCCCTCGAGTTTATTAAGGAATCTGTCGACGGCGTCGACGTAGATAAGATTCGCGCCGAGCTCGTCGCGAAACACTTTTACGACCTGCTCCGGCTCTCCTTTGCGCAGAAGTCCGTGGTTTACGTGGACGCACACGAGTCTGTCGCCGATCGTTTTTATCAGAAGAGCCGCGACGACGGCGCTGTCTACGCCGCCGGACAAAGCGAGAAGCACTTTTTTGTCGCCTATCTGCTTGCGCAGCAGCGTGATCTGTTCTTCGATGAATGCGTCGGCGAGCTGTTTCGTCGTTATCCTCGCCATGTTTCCCGGGCGTTTGTTGTTATCCATATGCACACTCCTTTTCATTTCCTGACCTATTTTACCATAAACCGACGCGGATTGCAATAGCAAATTCCAACAATTACGATTATTTTCATTATTTACGTCTTGACTTTGGCCGGCGCTGATGATAGAATTATCATAAATCTACCGGGCGGCGCATATCCATTAACGAATCCCGCAAAGGAGGCTGTTGAAATGGATATCAAATTGCTGCCCGAAGACGGTGAGGAACGCGTTTACGGTTATGAGGCGCTCGTCTCAGCGTCGCACAGGAAGCGCCGGCGCGAATCGTTTTACCGGTCGCTTCTGCGCTGTGCCGCGCTGTCTCTGCTTTTCACCGCCGCAGGGTGTCTGCTCGTGATCTACTCGAACGAGACAGGCGGTCAGGCGCCTTTCCGGTACGTTTGCTTTTCACCGCCCGACGGCGTCCGCGGTACGCTGAAGCTCGTTTTCATATGCGCGCTTTTGCCGTCGGTCTGCGCGTGCCTCGGTCATATAGGCGGCGGCGCTATGGCGTGTTTGTG
The DNA here is from genome assembly GCA_017619885.1 of Clostridia bacterium. Taxonomy (GTDB): domain Bacteria; phylum Bacillota; class Clostridia; order Oscillospirales; family CAG-272; genus UBA1248. The sequence goes on from JAFZRM010000139.1 coordinate 1,685, forward strand.
CGACACCGCCGCGCCGGCTCTGTACGGTACCGCGCTCGGCTGCGCGCTGTTTCGCGCGTACGACGGGCTTGCGTCGTCGTTCTCCGTCGCATCGCTGATCGACGCTCTGCCCGGGCTGTGCTTCGCCGCGGTACTGTTGGCGGTGTACACCGTGATATGTCCGGTGTTCGCATCGTACGGCAGATGCAGGCGCGAAGGCACGGCGACCGGCGAGGATTCGTCGGAGTGCTTCAATTACTACATGATATCCGTTTCCGTGATAGCCGCCGCGGCGTTCCTGTTTCTGTGCTGCTCGGCTTTTTTGGGAAAATTCGGGTGAGGACTGTTTATGGAAGAAAAAAAGAAGAAAAAATTCAATCTGTTCGATATGTTCAACTCGCAGCGCATCGGCCGCGGAGTCGAAAAGGGCGAGGTTAAGGAACCGACGTTCAAAAACTTTTTCAAGTACTTCGGCAGATCGTTCTCAAAGCTATTGAACATCAACCTGATGTTCACGCTTTTCTGCGTCCCGCTGTTCTTCGCGCTGTTCGCGATCGCGGGTTATTTCGATCAGACGGTGCCCGCCGCCGCGGACCCGACCGCTTCCGTGCTGAACGGACTTATTATCAACGGTCAGATCAATCCGCTGACGATGACGCTTTTCGGCGTTTACGGCATAAAGACAGGTTCCGCGTCGCAGATTTCCGTCATGTCGCTCGTATTCTACGGCATCGCGGCGCTGACGGTGTTCACGTGGGGTTATGCGAATTCCGGACTTGCATATTCGATCCGAAACCTGCAGAAGGGCGAGCCTGTATTCGTCTGGAGCGACTATTTCCGCACCGTGAAAAAGAACGCGGTACAAGCCCTGATCGTCGGGCTGATCGATATTACGGTCATCGCGCTGCTGTTCTATAATCTGAGATTCTATTCCTACAACTCGTCAAAGACGGTGTTCTTCATGCTGTACGTCGCGACAGTGATCATGATGCTGATGTACGCCGTGATGAGGACTTACCTGTATCCGATGCTCGTGACGTTCGATTTAAGCACCCTGAAGCTGTTCAAGAACGCGCTGATATTCACGTTCATAGGGCTTAAACGAAACATAGTCGGCCTGATCGGCATGGCGGTCGCCGTAGCGCTCAACGCACTGCTTTTCTGGGCGTTCATGCCGCTCGGCATCATACTGCCTTTCGTACTGACGGTCGCGGTATGCGGATATATCGGCATATACGCCGCGTATCCGAAGATCAAAGAAGTCATGATCGATCCTTACTACGACGAATACGGCAACCCGAAAGAGGAAAAAGAGGAAGAAAAAACAGAAGTTTTATCCGAATAATTGTAAAAAAGCACTTGACAAACGCCCGCGTTTGTGGTAGAATAGCGCTTGTCAGGTTTGGGGGCGTAGCTCATCTGGGAGCCCGAAGGACATCTTTACACACCCCCATAAGTTTTCATTCGGTTTTGACCCCGAAATTTCGGCGCCTCCACCGCTTCCGCGTTGTCGGCGCTTGGTTGATAAAATCAACCCCGCCCGAACACCGCATTTCGTTATTTTGTTAACGCCCCTCACTATTGCCGATTTTTATCGGGTTTCCAATCTCTATTATCAGTAATAAATTTCACACATTTGACAAGGGCTTGTAGCTCAGTTGGGAGAGCGCCGCGTTCGCAACGCGGAGGTCATGGGTTCGAATCCCACCAGGTCCACCACCGCCGCCCGAATTATTTCGGGCGGCATCTTTCTGAAACGGAGGAATATGAAAAATGAGCAATAGGCCTGATTTTTCACAATACTTGGTACATTTTACATCTGATCGTTCTCCTTGTGGCAAAAATACAGAAATAAGCATTGATGGTTTTTTGAAAATGAATGCTTATGAGAAATTGCTCAGTATTCTATCCCAAAAAAAGATATATGCATCAGTTATGCCTTGGACAGGAAGCCAGGCTGTGTGCTTTACTGAATGCCCATGGAGCAGTTTGATTGAACATACAAGTAATTATTCTCCATATGGAATTGGATTTGAGAAAAACTATGTGTTTTCGAAGCATGGAGGACCTGTTTATTATATTCGAGCAGACGAATATAATAAACAGCAAGAATGGCACGAGCATATTAAACCTTTTTTGACACCATTTTGTCCTGCATATGCTCCTAAAAAAGTCAAAGAGTGTTTGGAAGGAAAAATTTGCGACTTTTCCCATGAACGAGAATGGCGTGTTCCGCATGACTTCCCATTTGAAATAAAAAAAATCAGTTTTATTATACTTAATTCTTATGAGGATATGGCAAAGTTTCCAAAGGAATTTAAGGATGTAATAGGTCGTGATAATTTTATACTGATGGAGAATTACAAGAAAATTGAACAATTGTGGCCAGTTCATTTACTTTAGTTTTTTTACATTCTCAAATCTAAGCAAACCCGCCTGCTTGGTTGAGCAGACGGGCTTTTTCTATGCCTTTTGTTATGCGGTTTTCGGTAATGCGACAAGTTCTTCTGTCTCGGACTCTTCTTCTGCAATACCCTCAAAGAACTGACTGATATTGAAGTTGAATTCGATATTCAGCTCGTAGCCGTTGAAAACGTCAATGCGAGTGATCATCGCGTTTACGATCATCTTTTTCGCTTCAAAGCTTGCGCTGTCGTAAAGCTCCGACCACGAAATGATTTCATCGTAGCTGTCGCTGAGATCTTTCATCAAAATCTGCTTTTCAGCCAGTTCACGTTCCGCAGTCGCACAGAGACTTTCAAGCTCACGCACTTTTACGTCTGTCTCGTTTACAAGACCGGAGAGAAGCTCCGGTGAGTACGCGCTTTCTCCTTGAATGGATTTTATGACTTCCGCCTTCAGTTTTGAGAGCTTTTCCTGCTCCTTTGTAAGATCGGATTTTGCTTTGATAAGGTTGCTTTTGCGCAGGGACAGCTCTTTGTCGTATCTTGAAGCGATTATTTCATCCTTAGAGATACCTCGCATCCGCTTGAACACATTTTTGATCGCCGCCTCGACTAACGAATCGAGTTTTGCGGCTGAATATCCGGACTGACCTTCGCAATCGACGATTTTGCGCACCTTCTTATAGCAAGCGTACCTTATGCGGCGTTTCTTTACGACCGTTCCGTCTGCTTTCTTGTAATAGCGGCTGGTCGTCGTCAGATGAAGCCGCGAACCGCAATGCCCGCAAAAGACGTTGCCGGACAGAAGCGAATGACCGCGCATATTGATCGGCACTCTCGGCGTGTTCGCCTTTGCCTCCGCGCGCTGACTGCGGATGTTCTGCGCCCGGTCGAACAGCTCCTGCGGTACGATCTGAAGCTCCGGCAAATGCGGAGAACGGGTGTCGCCGCTTCGCAGGATACCGACATAGGTCTCGTTTTGCAAAATGTTTCGGATCGTGTTGTGCGACCAAGGATTACCGGTGGGGTTTTTATATCCGTTGCAATTAAGGTAATTAGCGATCTTCTGTACGCCGTATCCCTCGTTGACGTATTTGGAGAAGATGAGCCGAACGATGTCGGCGTCATCCTCTTTCACTTTGAGATCGTACAGTTCGTGTTTCCTCTTATTGATACGCCCGCTTTTCACAAGCTCATAGCCGACCGGCGCGGTGCCGCCCTTGTAGTGTCCTTCCTCGACCATCTGCCCGAGACTCGTTCGGGTGCGGATTGAGGTCTTTTCGCTCTCGCCGTCTGCCTGCCAGAAGCGAATATAGTTGAGCAGTTTATCGATGTGGTTGTCGAAGCGCTGTTCGCCCTCCTGTGTGCTCCAGACCTGAATGCCGTTCTTTACGAACCATTCGACGACGAACGGCGTCTCGTCCGCGATACGCCCGATACGGTCGAACATAAAGACAAGCAGGATATCGAACTTGCCTTTGCGGGCAAGTTCTTTTATCGTTTGTATCTTGTCTCTGTTTTCCGCTCTGACTTTGTGACCGGAAACGCCGTCCTCCTGTTCCTCGTGTACGATCTGCCATCCCATCTGCTCTGCGAATTTATGACACGCCTTGCGCTGCATCGGGATGTCGGCTTCATGATTGTCCTTGTAATCCACCTGCTTATCTGTGGAAACACGGTATAAACAGCAAACTCTGTTGTTTTCCATTGCTTAATCTCCTTCTTTGATTTGCTGTATTTTATCATCATCTGCCGCCTTTTTACGAATATGCGTGACTGCGTCTGACGATAAGAGAATGCTTTTGATACGACTGAAAAGGTCAGGATTCGGTGCTTTTGAAAATGATAGCGTGATAAGATGACCGTCTATGACCATATATTTTTTGGTATGATCCGCTTCAATCATCTTACTTTATCACCTCGCATCCCTCTGACGGATCAAATGACGGTAATAGTAGTCGCAGGCTTTAAGAATGAAGTCCTGCCGCTGCTGAC
>JAFZRM010000140.1 GCA_017619885.1 Clostridia bacterium
GAGTGCCGTCATCTCGAAAGCGCCGCTCTTTTCGGCGATCCCGCAAAGATCGGCGGTTATCTCTCATGGGCGGATATCATATACGTAGGCGGCGGCGACACGGTAGCCATGATGGGCCTCTGGCGCAGGACCGGTTTCGACCGGAAACTGAGAGAAGCGTGGGAGGACGGCAAGGTCATGTGCGGCGTCTCCGCCGGCGCGACGTGCTGGTTCGCGCTCGGGAACACCGACGCGCCGGGGTTCAAAGAGAAAGAGGTCAACAAGCTCGTCGGCCTCGGGTTCATCGACGCTTATTTCTCACCGCACTGCCAGTGCGACTGGAAGCGTGACAGCGAGATCAGCAGCCTGAAGCATATCAATAAAGTCGGGTTGTCGGTCTCAAACTGCAGCGCCGTCGAGATCGTCGGCGACGGATACCGAATCATCAAGTCCGCTCCCGCGGACGGGGGATCGGAGCCGTACGTTTTACGCACGTATTTTAAAAACGGAAAGTTGTTCGAAGAAGAACTTCACGAAACGGAAGACTTAAAGTCGCTCGACGACCTTCTGACGATGAAATAGAACCATGAATCAGCAATAAAACTTTCTTTGCCGCCGGAGAGATCCGGCGGCAAAATACTGTTTTTTTGCACAAATGAACCTTTTAGGCTTTTTCTCCGACTGTAAATGTGAAACCGGTTTTAACGTCAACACAGAAGCGAGGTGAAGAAAAATGGGCGACTTTGAAAAACTGCTCAGATGCGAGGCGTCAGTCCTCGAGCGATTTGTCAGATATCGGATCGGAAATCGGCACGACGCGGACGACGTTCTTCAAGAGATCCGGATCGCGGCGTTCAAAGGATATGACAGCCTGAAGGACGTTAGTTTATTCAAACCGTGGATTCTGGGCATAGCGCGTCACAAGATAAACGATTATTTCAGAGCGAAAGCAAAATCTCTTGAAATACCGATCGACAATCTGAACGAGTCAGTATTGACATACGGCGCGCAGGGCGTGACTACGGTGTCGGTCGTGCGCGAAACGCTAAGCTTGCTCGGCGACAGGGACAAACAGATACTATATCTGTACTATTTCAAAGAGCTGCCACAGGCGGAGATCGCAAAGCGGCTTTCCCTGCCGCTCGGAACGGTGAAAAGCCGTCTTCACAACGCCAAGCAAAGATTCAAGGAGAAATATCCTTACAAACCGAAAGGAGAAATCAAAATGAAACAATTGCCTGAAATTATGCCGAAATACAAAATTACGAAAGTCGACGAACCTCCGTTTGAGGTCCGGTGGGAGGAACTGATGGGCTGGTTCATTGTTCCGAGACTCGGCGAAAAGATTTCGTTCGGGATATACGATCAACCCGGCGGAAAGCGCGGCGAGCTTTGTGAATTGGAAGTGATCGGCAAAGCAAAAGTCCACGGGATCGAAGGAGTGGAGATCACGGCGAAAGAACACGAACCGTCAGAGGCAAATCGAATTGATAACGACGCGGAAGCGAAACGTCGGTTCATCGCACAACTAACTGAAACTCATTGCCGAATCCTTGCCGAAAGCCATATCAATAACGGTGTAAAGCAGTTTTATACCTTTCTTGATGCTGACGAATTCCTTCCGAACTGGGGTTTTGGCGAAAACAACTGCGGCGTCGAGGTCCAGTTGAAACAAAAAGGGACCATCCGTATGGACGGAGACACTATAGTCAGCGAGAAAAAGGATTTCTTACTCGATATTGTAGGCAGATACAGAGTCGGAATAAACGGGAAAGAGTATGATACGGTTTGCGTAGTCGATTTTTGTCAGTACGAAGACCGTGTAATCTCTCAGCAGTTCCTCGATAAAAATGGCAAAACTGTTTTGTGGCGCAGATTCAACCGTGACGATTGGGCGTTTTCGCGTTACAAAAAGAAATGGACTGAAATCCTGCCGGATAACGAGAGAATGACTGTGAACGGTGAGACTTTCGTCCATTGGTACGACTGCATCACCGATTATATTCTGTAAAACTTCGAGGCGGGGAGCGAACCCCCGCCTCGATTTTACTCCGAATATCAATGATTACTTGATTTTTAAACAATGAATTGATAATTGAAAAATCCAGAATACTTGATATAATGGAATCACACCGGTGAATAAATCTTTCGGAGGTGCATTTTATGCAGCTTGAATTAGGACGAAAAATCCGTGAACTCCGCCGCCGCGACGGCCGCACGCAGGAGGACCTTGCAAGCGCTGTCGGCGTGACTTCACAGGCGATCTCGCGCTGGGAGGCGAACGGCGGATATCCCGACATGGAAATGATTCCTTCAATAGCGAACTATTTCGGTATTTCCATCGACGAACTTTTCGGTTACGAAAACGACAGAACCCGAAAAATCGATGCGATCATTTCAAAGGTTGATACGTTTGATATCAGACATGACGGCAGTGACGAATGGGTCGACGAAGCGCTCTTTATTCTTCGGGAAGGGCTTGCGGAATTCCCGGGCAACGAACAGTTGCTCATCAAACTTGCGGAAATCCTTTGGGAAGCGGGCTGGCGCAGAAACGACGACTGGATCGGTTACGGCGACGACGGCTATATCCGATACTGTTATGACAAAGATCATAAAAACGAATATTGGTCGGAATGCGGGAAAATCTGCGGGCAACTTATCGAAAACTGCAAGGACAACGCCGTTTATATGCGTGCCGTCGCTATAATCGTTCCTCTTTTGCGCAGCTACGGAGAATACGATAAAGCGATATCGTACGCCGAGCGTATGCCGGACCTTAAGAAATGCCGCGACTATCTTCTCACCGAGGCGACAGACGGAAAACAGAACGCGCGCTTCACGGGCGAATTTCTTCTTCATTCGGCAAAAGAATTCGCGGAACAGCTCGTTTTTAACCTGATTTCCTACCGAGAAAATTTTGACACCGATATTCCGATGAAAAAGGTCGAAGGCGCAATATCGCTGTTTGAACTAATCTGTGACGACGGGAATATGGGAGAGTATCACGACTTCGTCTCAAAGTTATATCTTTTTCTTTCGAGACTCAGGTGGGAGCGTGGATATCACGACGAGGCCTTCGAATCTCTCGACGATGCGCTGAAACACGCAAGAGCTTTCGAGGCGCTCGCGGACGGAAGAGAGCATACGCTTACGTCTCCTCTTGCCTCATACGTCCCGTTCAGAATCGATGATGATTACGGTATCGTGGGAAAATTGCCCGACGAGTGGCCGTTCTGGTGCAATCCCGATTTCCGCAAGGTTGAAAGAGAGATCAAATCAGACCCTCGTTGGGCGGA
>JAFZRM010000141.1 GCA_017619885.1 Clostridia bacterium
CAGCTAAATTAAATTCGCCTCTTTCAGCTCGCGTCAGCGAATTTAGCTTGCGAAGCAAATTTAGCTGACCGAAGGTCAATTTAGCTCGCCGCTCGCGGCGAATTTAGCTGCGGTGTACTTCCTTACGAAGTACACCGCTACGGTCTGTTCTTTATCTGAGCGACAGCATCAGCTTTGCCAGCCACAGCATCAAGGGCACGGTCAAAACCGACAAAAGCGTCGTGAGCGAAGCGGATTTCGCGGCAAGAGCCGGGGAGATATCGTACGACTGCGCGTACATAGCGCAGTTTGTGGCGCAGGGAAGCGCGGTCAGCGTCGTGAACAGGTAGACCATGTCCTCAGGCAGCCGGCAAAGCACGCACAGCCCGCAGACGAGCGCGGGGAGCGCGAGCAGGCGCATCGCACAGATCAGATATACTTTCCAGTCGAGGAACAGTTCTTTTATCGGCACCGACGCGAGTATCGAGCCGACGATTATCATCGAGCCCGGCGCACAGATCGAGCCGAGCATCGACACGGCGGACGCGACAGGTCCCGGCAGATCGAACGGCAGTATGTAAAGCAGTATCCCGATGATGCACGGCACGGTGCCGAAATTGAGGAGCAGGTTCAGCGGCTTGACTTTTATATCGTCGCGCCCGCGGCCGAGCAGTACCATGCCGTACGTCCACAGAACGACCTGGAACGATATCAGAAAGAACGCGCCGTAAAACGCGCCGATATCGCCGAAAAGCGCCTTGAGCACCGGTATCCCCATGAAGCCGGTGTTCGCGAACACGAGCGCGAACGTCCCGATCTTCCGGTCGTCCCGATTTTTGAAAGGCTTCGTCACGAGAAATGCGACCGCGGCGCAGACGCCGAGCGAGATGAAGCCGAGACCGGTCACGGTGAATCCCTTCTTAAGGTTTTCAAGCGAGAATTGCACACCGCAGAGCGAATCGATTATCATAAACGGCTGAGCGACGCAGATGACGAATTTCGAAAATCCTTTCGTGAAAGTATCGTCGATCAGCCTGAACTTCGTCGCCGCAAAGCTCGTTATGACGATGATGAAAAGCGTGATGACGGTTGACGTCAGTCCGGAAACGTTCGTCATGTTCTGCCCGCCAGCTCGTCGGCTTTCGCCTTTATTTTCAGCATATCTGCAAGCATTTCGTCCTTTTTGCGCGGATCGCGCAGAAGCAGCGAGGGATGGTACACCGCCGTCAGTATCTTGCCTTTTCTCTCGTAGAAGATACCGTGATCGCGCGTGATCTTGAAGTCGGGCGAGATTATGCGGTAAGCCGCGATCCTGCCGAGGCACACGATCATCTTCGGGTCGATCAGCCGCGTCTGCTCGCGCAGATAATCTATGCACGCCGCCTGCTCCTCGGGGTTCGGGTCGCGGTTTTTCGGCGGACGGCATTTGATCGTGTTCGCTATGTATACGTCCTCGCGCCGCAATCCGACGGCGGCGAGGTATTTATCGAAAAGCTGTCCCGCGCGCCCGACGAAGGGTATGCCGGTGTTGTCCTCGGTCTCCCCCGGCGCCTCGCCGATGAACATTATATCGGCGTCGGGCGAGCCGTCGCCGAAAACGACGTTCTTGCGCGTTTCGCACAGACCGCATCTGCGGCACTGCTGTACCGTCTGTTTCAGCTCGTTAAGATCCATTTACCTGTCACCTCATCGTTTTTTACCATTCTACCACTTTTTTTCGGATTTTGCAATATCGTTTACGGCATTTTCCGAAATTAAAAGCGGATAATGTTCGCATATGCCGTAAAAAAACGCCGGTCTGTCGGTGTAAACGTCCGTGCACAGCTCAAACGCCGAGGCGATCTCGTAAGGCGCGCCGGAAAACGCCCCGTTTTTATACACGACGCGAAGGAAATACGTCCCGTCTTTTCCGTACAGTTCGCTGTGCACGGCGCTGTCCGCGATGCAGACGCACGCGGCTTTGAGCAGAGCGTGATCGTCAAAGCAGAGGACCGAGTCGTGAGAGCCGCCGCGCGTGCGCATGCGGATAACGAAATATCCGTCCTCGTACCCGCACTCGAGCGTGCATTCCGACGCCGAAAAACCGAATCCGAGCTCGGAGCGGGCTATGCCGGAGATTATCTCCGCCGCGTCTTTGTCCGGCGGTCTGTCCGCCCTGATGCCGAGCTCCGCGGCGTCCTCCTCAGTCAGATACGCGGCGATCTCAGTCTGTGACAGTCGTTGTATCTTCATATCCCGCCTCCCCCTATATTATAAACAAATATTACAAATACGGTGATAACTATTGACTGCACCGAAAAAATATGTTATAATGATCGCGCCGCAAAGGCTATATGAACGAACGGATGAAGGACAATGCAACTGAAAAGGATTTTAACAGCGGCGCTCGCGCTGTGTCTGTTCATAATGTGCGGATGCGAAAAGATCGTGTCCGGCCTCATTCCTGATACCACGGCTGACCCGGACGTCAGCGTTTTCGTGCCGGTCGAAATTGAAGACGGGACACTGTATTTCAAGGATTTCGACGGCAACGAGATAGTGCTCGACGGCGCGCCGTCGTCCGTGGCGTCGCTTTCGCCGATCGCAACCGAGATAATAATCGGCATCGGCGCCGGCAGATACATAAGCGTGATCGACTCGGAATCCGCGAATCTCGAGGGCGCGCCGATCTCGGCCGTGACCGTGCCGTACTATTACAGCGAAACGGAAACGGTAAAGGCGAAGGCGCCGCAGATCATATTCTATTCGGACGGCTCGCTCGATCTGATATCGATCATGACGTTCAAAAACGCCGGGATGACGCTCGTCCGCATACCGGACAAGGGCAGCGTCGCGACCGCCGAAGCCAACGTCAGATTCATATCCGCTATGCTGTTCCGCGAGGCGGCGGGCGAGAGGATAGTCACCGGGATGCGCGAGGAGATGGAGCGCATGAGACTCACCGCCGAGATAGTCGGCGTCAGAAAGACCGTATATATCGAAGGCAGGAGCGCGTTTTATGCGTACGGCGGCGAGACGATCGTCAGCGAGCTCTGCGCCTGCTGCGGCGCCGACAACGTGTTCACGGAATTTTCTCAGAACAAGACCGTGACCGCCGCGCAACTCGTCGAAAAGGATCCGGAGGTCGTGATAATCCTGACGAACGATCCCGAAAACTTCAATAAGGAAGAATTCCGCAAAAGGGAAGGCGTGACGCAGATCTACGCGAGCCGTACGAAAGCGATCTACGCGCTCGATATGACGACCGCCACGAGACCCACGCAGAATATCGTCAAGGCGCTTTCCGATCTCGGAAAGATACTTAAGATCACGAAATGAGGTGCGGAAATGATAAAAACGTCGGTTGAGGAATATAAGAATTACGGCAGGGTGCTTCGCATCGACGACGGCGCGCTCGACGTCAGAGTCACGCTCGATCTCGGGCCGCGCATCATATACTGCGCGCTGAAGGGCAAAAACAATATATTTTTCGAGGACCTTGACCGCAGGACCTGCTGTGAAAAAGCGGAGATGTCCGCCTTTTACGGCGAAGGTCATTATTGGTATCTCTACGGCGGCTACAGACTCTGGATGTCGCCGGAATATCTGCCTTACACCTACTACCCGGACAACGGCCCGGTTAAGTATTCGATCGACGGCGACACCGTGACGTTCACGCCGGCGCCGCAGACCGAGAACGGACTTCAAACCTCGTATTCTCTGACGTTTGACGGCAAGGGCGGCATCCGCGTCGACAACGTTATTAAAAATATCTCAAAAGAAGAGAAGTGCGGCGCCGTGTGGACGCTGTGCGTCATGTCGCAGCGCTCGCACACGTTCGCCGCGCAGAGCGTCAGGGACACCGGGCTTCTGCCCAACCGCACGCTCGTCCTTTGGCCGTATACCGACGTGCACGACGACCGCATCAGGATCGGAAACGGCATTGTCGACGTCAGGCAGGATCCAGACGGCGACGGCGCGCTGAAGATCGGGATCAACAACGAGCTCGGCATGATAATGACGCTTACGGCGGACGGCCAGCTTTTAACGCAGAGCTTTGCGGCCGACCACGAAAACGGAGTTTATCCCGACGGCGGATGCAGCACGGAGATCTATTCGTGCCCGGATTTCACGGAGGCGGAGGCGCTGTGCCCGCTGAGATCGTTCGGCCCCGGCGAAGCGATTGAATTTTCACTTAGCTGGAAGCTTTCTGCGGCTGAGGTAAAGGATACGGAGCTTGAGACGCTCGAGACGCTGATACGCGGCTGATTTTAGAAAATATAACCAAAAATTCAAATTAAATTTTGCAATTTTTATTTACTTTTTGCCTAAAACGTGATATAATAAAATTGCGGCGGGGAACGCCGCGTATATCCGAAAGAAAGGCAGGGTAAGGAAATGAAGATTCTGATTGTTTCCAAGCAGACAGAAGTGACCGATGATCTGAAGGTTCTGTTCGACAAGAAACTCAAAAAGTTCGACAAATTCTTCGGAGACAAGGCTGAAGCCACGGCAACACTTAAGGAACGTAAGAACAACGACAAGAAAGTCGAGCTTACGATCAACGTCGGCGGAACGCTGTTTCGCGCGGAGGAAACCGCACCTTCCTTCCAGACCGCTCTCGATTCGGTGATGAGCAGTATCGAGAGACAGATCAGAAAGCACAAGACCCGCATCCAGAAACGCATCAGGAACAACGACTTCGCAAAGGCTACGGCGGATCTGCCGGAGGCCGAAGAGGAGAAGGAGTTCGACATCCGTGTCAAGGAGTTCGACATCAAGCCCATGACGGCTGAAGAAGCCATCCTGCAGATGAACCTGCTCGATCACAGCTTCTTCGTGTTCGAAAATGAAGCGACCGGGAAGATCAACGTAGTCTACAAGAGAGAATCGAACAGCTACGGTCTGATCGAACCCGTCAAATAGATCATATTGCGGAACAGGCCCGCCGCTTCATGCGGCGGGTCTTGATTAAAGGAAATGAAAAACATCATCGATACAATGTCAGTTGAGGAAAAGGTAGGTCAGCTTTTCCTCGCACACTGCCCCGCGGAGGGGGCGGAAGAGCTCGTCAGACGCCTGCATCTCGGAGGCCTTCTGATGTTCGCTCATAATTTCGAGAGCAAAACGCCCGATACCGTGCGCCAGTTCACACGCTCGTGCAATGGCGCCGCGAAGATACCGCTTCTGATAGCGGCGGACGAAGAAGGCGGGACCGTCGTGCGTATAAGCAAATTCCCGCAGTACAGGTCGGAGCCGTTCAAATCGCCGAAGGACATCTACGCGTGCGGCGGCTTTGATGCGGTGCGGGCAGAGGCCGAGGAAAAAGCAGAGCTGATGCTGAGTCTCGGCGTCAATTACGACCTCGCGCCGGTCTGCGACTACACCGACGACGAGAGCAAATACATAGCCAAAAGATCGTTCGGGCACACCCCGGAGGCGTGCGCGGAATTCATCCGGATAAGCGTCGGCGCGATGACGTCGGCGGGTCTGTGTACGTCGCTCAAGCATTTTCCCGGATACGGCGGAAATTCAGACACGCACATGGGGATGTCGACCGACGTGCGCGATATCTCGGAATTTGAGGAAAAGGACCTTTTGCCGTTTCGCGCGGGCATCGCCGCCGGCGCGCAGAGCGTCATGGTCGCGCACAACATCGTCAAATGCTTCGATCCGGATTATCCGGCGTCACTGTCATATAAAGTCCACGAATATCTGCGCGAAAAACTCGGCTTCGACGGCGTCGTGATAACGGATTCGCTGACGATGAACGCGATAAGGCAGTTCACGAGCGGCGCCGATCCGTGCGTGCGCGCGCTGCTTTGCGGCAACGACATGATAATCACCGCGTTTTTCGAGGACGGATACAACTGCATTTTGAACGCCGTCAAAAACGGAGTGGTGCCGATGAGCCGCCTCGACGAGGCCGTGGGCAGAATACTGTGCATGAAAAGAAAAATAGGGCTTGACATTAGAGCCTGACGGTGATAAAATAGAAAAAAACGGAGGCAGTTATGAGCTACGCCGATAAAGTGTTTATAGATAACGTGACCGATATAATGAAAAACGGCGTCTGGGACACGGATCTTGACGTCAGACCGAAATGGGAGGACGGGGTCCCCGCGCACACCGTTAAGAAGTTCTGCATCGTAAACAGATACGACCTTTCCGCGGAATTCCCGATACTCACGATCCGCCGCACCTACATAAAATCGGCCGCCCAGGAGCTTTTGTGGATCTGGCAGAAAAAATCGAATAAAATAGCGGATCTCGAAAGCCATATCTGGGATCAGTGGGCGGACGAGAACGGCACAATCGGCAAAGCGTACGGTTATCAGCTCGGCGTGAAGCACCGCTATAAGGAAGGCATGTTCGACCAGGTCGACCGCGTCTTGTACGATCTGAAATACAACAAAGCCAGCCGCCGCATAATCACGAATATTTACAACCATGCGGATCTGTACGAAATGGCGCTTTATCCCTGCGCCTACAGCATGACGTTCAACGTCAGCGGCGACAGGCTTTGCGCGATCCTTAATCAGAGATCGAACGATATGCTCGTCGCCAACAACTGGAACGTCGCGCAGTACGCGCTGCTCGTGATGATGATGGCGCAGGTGTCCGGCCTCAAACCGGGCGAATTCGTTCACGTCATCGCCGACGCTCATATCTACGACAGACATATCCCGATCGTTGAAAAGATAATCAAAAACGAGCCGAAGCCCGCGCCGAAGCTGATACTCGATCCGGATATAAAGGATTTCTATCAGTTCACCAAAAACAGCTTCAGGCTCGAAGGGTACGAATATACCGATCTGGATGAAAAAATACCGGTAGCCGAATAAGGAGAAACAATGCTTAAGATGATCGTCGCCGTCGCCGACGGCTGGGCAATCGGATACAAAGGGGATCTTCTGGCGAGGATTTCGACCGATCTGAGACGCTTCAAGGAGCTCACGACCGGCCACGCCGTCCTTATGGGCTACAATACGCTTTTGTCGCTCCCCGGCTCAAAACCGCTGAAAAACCGTGAGAACATCGTGCTTTTCCCGGGTGATCCCGGAATTGACGGCGTGCGAGTCGTTCACAGCCTCGAAGAGGCGGTCGACACGGCGTTTTGCATTAAAGACAAAGACGTTTTCGTTATCGGCGGCGGCTCCGTCTACAATCAGATGCTCCCGTATTGCGATACGGCGTATATAACGAAGATAGACAAACACTACGACGCGGACACGTTCATCCCTGATCTCGACGCTTTGCCAGACTGGTACGTCGCCGAGGAGAGCGAGCAGTATCACGACGTCGACGGCACGCCGTACAGATACGTTACATATAAGCGCAGAAAGATAATTACTTTCATCGGCGCCGGTATGATGGCGTCGGCGCTTACCGTCCCCGCGTACGACAACGGGGTCGAGGTGCGCCTCGTCGGGACTCCTCTTGACGACGATATCATCGACGGGCTTCGCGCGGACCGTTATCACATCAATCTGAAGCGTTACGTGCCGGATATCTCGTTTTACAAGTTCGACGAGATAGAAGCGGCGCTCGACGGTGTTTACGACGTCGTCTGCGGCGTGAGCAGCTTCGGCGTTCAGTGGTTCTGCGACGAGGTCGTCCCGCGTCTGCGTCCCGGAGTCCGCGTGCTGTCGGTCACGAAAGGACTTATCGACAACGGCGACGGCACGGTCACCTCTTTCCCGGACCTGTTCGCCTCGTGCGCGAAGCCCGGCGTGCGGTTCGCCGCCGTCGGCGGAGCGTGCACGAGTTACGAGCTTGCAGACAGGAACGTCAGCAGAGTCACGTTCTGTTCCGCACATCGCTGGGTGGCGGAGCGCTTTAAAGCACTGCTTGAAAACGAATATTACCGCGTAGACATAAGCGACGACGTCACAGGTGTTGAGACCGCTGTGGCGCTTAAGAACGCGTACGCTCTCGCGGTTTCGCTCGCGATCGGCATGGCTCAGGCGCGTGACGGCGAAGGCTGCGCGGAGCATTACAACACGGAAGCGGCGCTGTTCGCACAGAGTGCGAAGGAGATGGATTCGCTGATCAAACTTTTCGGCGGATGTGACGATGCGCTTTTCGTAGGTATCGGAGACCTGTTCGTTACTATATTCGGCGGCAGGACGCGCAGACTCGGGATACTTCTCGGGCGCGGGCTCGGCGTCGACGATGCGATAAAAGAACTTGAGGGCGTGACGCTCGAATCGGTCGTGATCGCTCGCAGGATGTATTCAGTCCTGAAATACAGAGCCGAGAACGGCACGGCGGACCCCTGCGATTATCCGCTGCTGTTTTACGTCGGAGCGCTGCTCGATAAAGAAGACCCGGGCGCGATCCCGTGGGATAAATTCAGTATATGAGATTATAAAATGAACAGAAAAATCGCAATAGATCTCGGCACCTCGACCGTACAGATATACGTGGACGGCAAAGGCGTGGTGCTGAACGAGCCGTCCGTTATAGCGGTCGACAAATATCTAAACAAAGTCGTCAGAGTCGGACGCGAGGCTGAGGAGCTGTTCGGCCGCGAGCCGGAGGGCATCGAAGTCGTGCGCCCGGTGCGCGAAGGCGTGATAAGCCGTTTCAATCACACGGTCGCCATGATACGCAGATTCATAAGCAAGGGCTGCGGCAGGTTCCTGATCCCGCCCGGCGCGGTCATCGCCGTGCCGAGCATAGTCACCGACGTCGAGGAACACGCCGTGCGCGACGCGGCGCTCAGCGCGGGCCTGAAGGAACCGTATTTGATAGACGAACCCGTAGCCGCGGCGATCGGCGCCGGGATCGACGTCGATTCCGACAGCGGCCACATGATCGTTGATATAGGCGGCGGCACGACTGATATCGCTGTCGTGTGCCTCGGAGGTGCGGTGACGTCGTCTTCGATCAAGACCGCCGGAGATTCGATGACCGAAGCGATCGTCCGACACGTCAGAAACAAGTATTCGATACAGATCGGCGAACGCGAAGCGGAGAAAGCTAAGATCACGATCGGCTCCGTCTGGCGCCGCGAGGACGTGCAGAGCACGGAGATCACGGGAAAAAGCCTCAAAAGCGGAGTGCCGCTTATAACTGAGCTCAATTCCTACGATATGACCGAAGCGCTCGAGGAGCCGATGACCCGCATCATCGAGGAGATATGCTCGGTGATCGAGAGAACGCCTCCGGAGCTCGTCACCGACGTAGCGGACAACGGCATAATTCTGACCGGCGGCGGGAGCCAGATATACGGGCTCGACAAGATAATCTCAAGCGTTACCGGACTTCCGGTAAAATGCGCCGAGCAGCCTTCGCTGTGCGTCGTATTAGGCGCGGCGAAAGCCGATACCGCCGGCCTGTACTCGGACAGACCGAGACGCAGAGTAAA
Source organism: Clostridia bacterium (assembly GCA_017619885.1). Lineage (GTDB taxonomy): Bacteria > Bacillota > Clostridia > Oscillospirales > CAG-272 > UBA1248. Next base: position 9,332 of record JAFZRM010000141.1, read on the forward strand.
CGTAAAATAAACTTATGTTTTAACATAGGAAAGGGTGGAAAATGAAAAAAGCAATCTGTATTTTCCTGACGTTGCTGTTTGCCGTCATGTGCTTTTCGGCGTGCGCCGAGAGCAACGCGCCGGACGACAGCGTGAAGACTGACGCCGTGGAATCTACCGCTGCTGAGACCGCAGAGCCGACGAAGGCGGAGATCGCGGACGAATTCCTCTCGCAGATACCCGACGCGAATCTGAAGCGTACGTTCAACGTACTCGTCATGGCCGGCGTCGGCAACTCCGAGAAAGAGATATTCGCCGAAGACGCGAGTTCGGAGCCGATCGAGAACGCGGTATTCCTGCGCAACGCGGCGTTGTCCGATAAGCTCGGCGTCACGATCACGATGACTCCGCAGGCGTCCGTGGCGACGGCGGCACAGAACGACATCAAGGCTAACGCAAAATCATACGACCTCATCATGGCGAACGGTCCCGATACCGGTTCACTTGCGCAGAACGGTTATCTTTACAACTTCCTCGATCTGAAGGAATACATGAACCTCGATCAGGAATGGTGGGATCCCGGCACGCTCCGCGACTGCGCGATCAACGGCAAGGTCTATTTCATGAACGGCGATATCAACATACTCGATAACGACGTCACGTGGATCATGCTTTTCAACAAGAAAATGATCGCGGACAACGACCTTGAAGAGCCGTACGAGCTTGTCAGACAGAAGAAGTGGACGCTCGACAAATTCTACGAGCTCGTAACGACCGTTTCAAAGGACAACGGCGACGGCAAATACGACGAAAACGACACGTACGGCTTCTTAACGACGAACGGCGGCGGTATGACGAACTTCATGTACACGTCTGATATAAAGACCGTTGAGATCACCGACGGCACGCCGAGAATAGTCATGGGCGACTATCAGGAAAAGATCATAAGCGTGCTGTCGTACTGCAAGAAGCTGCTGCACGACGGCAACTACTCCTGGGTCTCCATGAACAAGCCCGAGCAGACGAGAGACATGTTCATGAACAACCAGGGTCTGTTCTATTCCGAGGTCCTTAGCTACATCGTCAACCTGAGCGACATGGATTCGCCTTACGGCGTTCTCCCGACCCCGCTTTACGACGAGAACCAGAAGGAATACAGAACGCATGTCGACGGCGTCGGATCGATGATAAGCATCCCGTCGAACGTCACGGATCCCGAAGAGACCGCGACGATAATCGAGACGTTCGCGCTTTATTCCTACAAATACCTGACGCCGGCTTACTACGACGTAACGCTGAAGAGAAAGAAATCGAGAGACTCCGAGTCGTCTGAGATGATCGACATAATCCTTCAGACCCGTACGTACGATATCGGCTACATCTACTCTTCGATAGGACTTTCCGAAGTCTTCCGCAATCTCGTACTGAACGGGAGCACGGACTTTGCTTCCGCCTACAAGAAGAAGAGCAAATCGGCCGAAAAACAGCTGAGCAACATCATGAAAAAATACGACAAGATCTGATAGATCAAAGCGGTGCGGACCTTCGGGCCCGCACTTTTTTTAATATAAAATTTTATATATAATACTTTACAACCGCGATATTTGGTGATATAATGTATAAGGATATCTGTATACTTAAAGAAAGGAGGACAGGCGGATGAAAAAGCCGGCTTTGATAGTGTTCATATCGGTCATTATATCGCTTCTCGCGGCGTTTTCTGCAAAAGCCGACGACGTCACCTTCGCGGTGTCGGACGACGGCAAATACTGCACGCTGACCTCCTATACGGGCAACGCCCCGGAGTATACGGTCCCGTCAGAGTACGCGGGGATCCCCGTCACGGCGATCGGAGAAGGCGCGTTTTCGGGCAACGTTTCAACTTATAAGATAAACATTCCGCAGACAGTGTGGCAGATAGCGCCGTCCGCGTTTTCCGCTATGCCGTCGCTGTACGAATTCTCGGCGAGCGGCGCTTATACCGCGGTCGACGGGATACTTTTCACCGCCGACAAAAAAACGCTCGTGCGCTTCCCACAGGCGCGGACCGGCTCGTACAGCGTGCCGTCGGGCGTCGCCGTCGGCGGCTACGCGTTTTCCGGCAGCGCGCTTGACGCGGTCGATCTTTCCGGCGCCGCCTCCGTAGGTGAATACGCGTTTTACTTCTCGTCGATCAGCGAAGTCACGGTCGGTGTCGATTTGGGCGAGTACGCGTTTTCCTGCTCTTCAATAAAGACCGCGCGCGTAACCGGCGGCAGTATCGGCGCTTACGCGTTTTCCGCCTGCCCGTCGCTTGAATACGCAGACGTATCGGGCGGAACTCTCGGCGGTGAAGGCGTGTTCTTCGCCTGCCCGTCGCTTCTGGCGGCGAAACTGAAGTCCGGCGGCGTGATACCGCCGCTGACGTTTGCGGGCTGTACGTCGCTTCTGACGGCGCCTACGACCGGGGCCGCCGAGATCAAAAGCAGAGCGTTCCTCGGCTGTACAAGCCTTAAATACGCCGTGCATTCGTGCAAAGCCGCGGAGGATGCGTTCGATCTTTGCGATAACTACGACGGTGACCATTCCGGCGCATATTCAACGATTTCCGTTTCTGCAACCGGCAAAACGATAAAGACCGGCGAGACTTTTTCCCCGCAGGTCGGCTGCGACGGCGGATACGATCTGTTCTCATCCTCGTACGCCGTTGAAATCGACGACGGGACCGTCACGGCGCGCGCCGAGGGCACGGCGAAGGTGTACGCGGTCAGCCGCAGAGGCGGCGACTGCGCCGTCATCACAGTCACGGTCAGCGACGGCGGCTCGGTGATCGCCTCGGATCATCCCTACGGCACCGGCGTGTTCTCGTACGCTTACACGGTCACCGGCGGCCCATCGCGCATAGCGGTCACGTTTTCCGGCTCGGACAGGCTCGGCCCGTCCGACGCCTTGACCGTATACGATAAAAACGACAACGTGTACGCCGTATATACCGGCACAGCATCCGCGTCAAAGACGCTGTTCATAGACGGCGACACCGTGAAGCTGACGCTCGTCTCGAATACCGGCGGAGGATACGGCTTCCGCGTCGTGTCTGCCGTCCCGGTAGATTCGCTGCCAAAGATGACGTCCGTATCCGTCAGAACCTCGCTCGTTCTCGCGCCGGGGGAGTGCGCGCCGCTTGACGCGGTCGTAACGCCCGCCGACGCGTTCCCGTCTCAGCTCGTTTACATAAGCGGCGACAGTTCGGTCGCCGCGGTCGATGCGAACGGCAAAGTTACCGCCGTGGGAGCCGGTACGACCGACGTCACGGTCTACTCGCCTTATTACGGAGTCAAAGCCGTCTGTTCCGTCACGGTAAACGCGGGCTCCGACGGCCTTATATACGCCGTAAAAGAAGACGGCGTCCACGTGACGGGTTACAACGGCGGCATATTCTGCGAGATACCCGAAAAGGTCGGCGGCAAGTCCGTCGTCGCGATAGACAGTAAAGCTTTCGCGTTCAACACCGTCAACGTTATAACGGTGCCGGCGACGGTGACGTCGATTTCGGACGACGCTTTCGACGGATGCTTCTCGCTTCACGCCGTAAACGTCATACTGACCAACACCGCGTACACGTCCGTCGACGGAGTCCTTTATTCAAAGGACGGCAGGACGCTGATCCGCGTGCCGCAGACCGTCTCGGGCGCCTATGCGATAAAAGACGGAGTTGAGACGGTCGGCGCCTCCGCGTTCACTTACTGCATCCGGATCGACAGCATCGAAATCCCGGGCAGCGTCGTAAACGTCTGCGGCAGCTCGTTCTCATTCTGCGATAAATTGAAAACGATTTCCGTGTCGGGCAACAACTTCACCTGCATCGACGGCGTTCTGTTCACACATGACGGCAAGACGCTCGTATACTTCCCGCACGGATACAATATAAACACATACACGGTGCCGTCGTCGACTGCCGCGATCTCGGCTTACGCCTTCAACGGCGCCTCAGAGCTAAAAGGCGTCGTTATACCGGCGTCCGTCACGGAGATCGACGCGCGCGCGTTTACCGAAGCTCTGACGCTTCAGCGTTTCGTCGTCAATTCGTCGAACAGAGTTTTCTCGTCGCTTGACGGCGCGTTATACGAGAACGGCGCTCTCAAAGCCGTACCGAAGGCGCTGACCGGCACGTTCACGGTGCCGTCGTCGGTGACGGAGATAATGCCGTACGCGTTTTATAACTGCAGATTCCTCGATAACGCAGTCGTGTCGTCGAGGGTGAACACGATAGGCGATCTTGCTTTCGGCAATTGCCACAGCCTCAAAACGCTGTATCTGCCGCAGTCGCTGAGACGGCTCGGCAGCGATCCGTTCTCGGGCTGTGCCGGCGTTTGCGTCTACATTCCCGACACCGCGTCCGTCACGTCTTTATCCGACTGCACGGTAATGTGCGGCAAAGGCTCCGGCGCCGAGGCTTACTGCGCGGAAAACGGCATACCCTATAAATATTCTTATTATTCATCCCACGGCCTTTACACGACTTATTCGCCGGTCAAAGGTACCCTGCGCGTAACTGAAAACAAGGATAAAGTCTATATCTCGCTCGCGTCCGTCGCCGCCGGCGTGCCGGTCAAAGCGTATTCGATCGACATACAGACGGACGGCGTAAGCCTTCCGCTCGGAGAATACGTGATGTTCCGCGACAACACGTCGAGCGTGCGCTATTACCTGCACGACGGCGTCCTTGACGTGATCGGCGAAGGCGCCGCAAGCGTGTATCTGTACCGGCACGAGCATATCATAGAGCTTTACGGGGATCCGTATCAGAGACAGCTTTCGGTGAAGACAAATCCGGATATACTCGAATTTCCGGAAAACGCCGAGCTTGATCTCAGCGGTCTGCAGTTATATCTGCGCGGTGAGAACGGAATTACGATCGTAGTGACCGAAGGCTTTGCGGCGGAGTGCGATATGACGACGTCCGGCGTAAAGACCGTCACTGTCACGTATGAAGACCTGACTGCCGAATATACGATAACAGTCAATCCCGCCGTGCTGACCGGCACGGTCAGGATCACGGGCGAGCCGAGATACGGCGTCAGACTGTCGGCCGACATGTCTGAGGTCCTGCCCTCGAACGCCGCTGTCTCGTACGCGTGGTATCGCGGCGGAGAGAAGATCCCGGGCGCGGATTCGCGCGTATACACGCCGACGGCCGAGGATATCGGAAAGCGGCTTACCGTTAAGATCACCGGCACCGGCGCTACCGGAGGCGAG
>JAFZRM010000142.1 GCA_017619885.1 Clostridia bacterium
CCAAACCCCCTGTTCCCCTCCCATCTCTGATGGGGCACGCAGCCGGTCTGTAGGGGTCGGCGCCCTCGACGACCCGCTGTAGAAAGCCCCAATTCACATTGGGGGGGATGGCGGGGGTAAGGGGGTGGTGCCGGGGTTCCCCGCCGCGAATAGCGGCGGGGGTTCACGGAGAGGGGGGTGGGGGAACCCCCAAGCGCGAAGCGCACCGAACGTCGCGTAGCGACACCGACACTATTAACTATTAACTATTAACTCTAATCAAAAAGGCCGCCGCAGATGCGACAGCCCGATTTTCTGTGATTCACTCGCTTTTCTCTCCCCCGTCAGGTTCAGGCGGAGTTTTTTTATTCAGGATCGAGTCGATCGCCCGGTCCATCCTGTTGAGCAGCGGCTTGATATGCAGCAGCCAGAATATCCCGCGTCTAATCACGTCGACTGCGAAGCAGCCGATGAATATCAGCGCCGCCATCGCGAGGATCTTCAGCGTCATCATCGCCGCGTTGTCCCTGACGAACGATGCGGCGGCGTCTTTCAGCAGATAATCCCAGCTGAACGTATGCACGTGGATTATGAATATCCCGAGCGCGGACGGCGCGGCGAATCCTATGATCGCCTTTCCGGCTTTCGTGCGGATATTTATCTGCGCGAACGTGACGGTCAGCGCAGCGGCGGCGAGCACTACGGTCGGGGACGTGTAATTGAGCATGCGCGAGACGCCGTTGATCTTGAACAGCCACGTCAGCACCGTGCAGAGCAGGAACACGAAGAACGACGGCAGCGGATGCGGCTTTTTCACCTTGGCGAGGAAGCCTCCGGCGGCGTACATTATGCACAGCCAGACGGTCGAATAGCCGCTCGACAGCCCGAACACGGACACGTTCATCACAGCCGGGATCGTGCTGAAGAACACGAATATCCCGAGTAGCGTCAGTCCGAGCGAGCGCGTGCTCATCTTCTGCACCGCGGCGTTTATCAGCGGGCTGAGTATGACCATGCCGAAATACGCCGTCATGTACCAGTATTCACCGTTGAACACCGGCATCACGGCGCGGAGCCAGCCGTTTTCCGGCATGATCTGCGGACAGAACCGCGATATCAGCACCGTGCCGATCACGGTGTAGAAAACGAGCTCGAGCCAGATCGACAGCGGGCGCGAGAGCTTGAATTTTTTGTTGTATCCGACGTAGCCGGAGATCATGCTGAATATATTGACCGAGCCGAACGTGAGCGCCTCGAAAAACCACGCTATGCGGTAATGATCCGGCGCGGTCTCAAGGCTCAGCCGCGATACGATGCCGCCCTTGTTGCACACGTGAAGTATGCAGATAAACAGCATCGTGACAAGCCTCAACAGGTCTATTCCGTAATTTCTTTCGGGTTTTGCAGCGATTTGTATCCTGTCCATATGATAAATCCGCGGAAGCGGGCTCTCACAGCCCGCATTCCATATGCATCCGCGACACTTTCATTCCCATTTTTTCATAGAATTTTATCGCGGTCCTGTTGAATTCCCAGACGTTCAAGTCGATGCGGACACAGCCGTTTTCGCGTCCGATCCGCTTCGCCTCCTCAAACAGCGCGGCCCCGACGCCTTTTCGCGTCGCCTCGGGCGCCGTGCAGATGTCGTCTATGTACAGCGTGCGCATCCCGCGCATGTGAGGTCCGGTCTCCCCGTCCTTCACCTTTGCGATCATATATCCGATCACGCGCCCGTCCTCGACGGCGGTGATCACGTGCGTATCTGCCTCGTCTATCAGCCGGCAGACTCCTTCAACGTCGTATTTCGGCTCGCCGGACACGAAAACGTCCGGTCTGCCCTTTGCATGAAGCTCGCAGATATATCTGAGAAGCTCCGTTATCCTCGGCGCCTGATCCTTTGTCGCGGGCGAAACGGTCATATCCTTTCACCGCTCTTTCTGCGCCGCTTCTCCTCTATCCTCTTTTTCTTTTTGCGGTAGTTTATCAACGCGCGCAGGTACATTATGCCATACGCCGCCGCGGCGATGACCGCTATGCTTATCAGAATTATGAGGATCGTTTTGAACACCGTACCGGCTTTCGCGCGGCCGCCCTCTCTCATCACGGATACGCCGTTCAACAGCATCGTGTATTCGCCGTTCTCGGATCCCTTGTGCGGCTTTACCCAGACGCTCACGGACGAGGCTTTGCCGTCGTTCGATCTCATGTATTCCTGCAGATCGAAGTAAAGTCTGTAATACTGACCGACTGTGACTGCGGCGATGCCCTCGTATACCGTCTCCGCGCCTTCCGCGTCGGAGCCTTTTATCCTGAGCATCACGTCTGCGATCCCGCCCGACGTCGAGTTTATCATCACGTCGACGACGGCGTGCGAGGCGCCGGATACGTCGAATTCCCTGCAAGCGGTCGCGCCGCGGTATTCGACCGGCGAGACGGCGTAAAGCTCCGCGAGCAGCGAATTCTCGGAGCCGTAGAGCGCTTTTGCGTCGGGATCGGCCTGCGTCGTCAAAAGACGCGCGTTTTCCGACGGATAAAACATCAGGTCGGCCCCGTTGAAATCGGTCAGGCGGTCGAGCGAGCCCTTTGCCGACGGCTCGTCGATCATCGCGGTGCCGGATATGACGGTGCGCTTCGCCAAGTTCGACGGATCGTAACCGGAGACGGCTTCGCCCCACGATACGAGTCCGTAATACGACAGGCACTGCTCCGTGATGACGGACGAATACTCCGTGTCGATATAGCGGAACACGCGGTAGATGATCTTTTCAGCCGCCGCGGTATCGTTCGTGCCGTCCTCGCGGGTATATAGTCCGCAGTTTCCGGCGGAGTCGGCGTCGTCAACGTGGCTGGCGTAGATTATGGCGTCGATCTGGCTGTTCGCCTCGGCTTTGTAGTACGCCAGCGCGTACGCCGCCGCCTGAGCCTTCTGCGCCTGCTCGGAATTGCCGGCGCAGGGGTAGCTGATCTCGCCGATTATCACGCGGCGCCGCTCGCCGTTGTACATATACGCCGGCTGTGACAAAAGCGACGTGATTATATTGATGTTGTCCATCGTGACGTAGCGGCTCTCGTAGCTGTATTCGGCGCCTTCCGCTCCGCGGAAATCGGCGCGCGTACGGTCGACGTTATACGGATCGACCGACAGACACCACGGGAAATCTCCGCCGTCCGACACGGTCTTCGACAGGCTCGACAGAAAATCCATCACGGAATAGTCGAGCGTCGGGTCGGCGTTGTTGTCGTACGACGGCTTGTTGAAATTGTTCGCCACGGAGACGAATACCCGGGCGTCGGAATAGACCGATCTCGCGGCGGCATCGACGATGCGAAGCTCCGTTGCATAAGCGGCGGTATACGCCGACAGCGACATCGGGCCGGCGTTGTTGCCGTATCTGTTGCTGTTGACCTCTCTGCCGACGATGAAATTGCCGCAGAAGCCGCTCTGACCGGAGGTGTATTTCTCGGTCAGATACGATACGAGCGCGTAAAGCGCTCCGCACGCCTCGGCCGAGCCGGTGTTGAAGGCGAAATTCGCGGCGTCACGGTCGGCGCCGGAAAAATACAGATATTCCGGCTGACCGTCCGCGCGTGGCCCGAGCAGCAGCTGCAGATAAACACGGATACCCGCGTCGCTGTAAGTCTTGACCGTGTAATCGAGCACGGCAGTCTTCGTTTTATCGAAATAATAAGTCGTGGTGCCGCATTTATACGAGATCGAATTCTCGGAGCCGTCCTTTATGAATTCGTTCAGCATCACGGTCACGACGGTATGCGATACGCCGAGCAGCTGCGCGTCGGCGGGCATCTTTATATCGAGGCCCTTCTTGCCGGTGACCGCGGGCTGTTCGTAAGTATACTGCGCGAACACGCCGGGATCGGAAACGTACGCCGGACCTGCGAGGATTGCGGCGCCGCCGTCGTCGGTCTCGTAGCCGAGCACGTAGCCCGGGCATCCGCGCTCCTTCACGGGAGCTTTGACCGACAGGCTCGCCTTCGGCTTGATGCCGGTGACGACCGGCGCGGAATCGCCGGGCGAAGTGCCGGGATCGACCGCCCAGAGCAACAGGTCTCTGCCGCCCGCCGCGGACAGATCCGTATCGGACAGTTTGACGTTTATTTCAACGTACTGCCCGTTTTTGCTGACCTGCGCGGTGATCTCGGCCGCGTCGCCCGACGCCGACGCTCCCGCAGGGAGCAGCAGCGCCGTCATGACCGCCGCGAGCAGCAGCGATACTATCTTTTTCATCTTCACTGCGCGGCGTCCACTATCGCGGCGAATTTCGCCGCGACAAGCGACGCTCCGCCTATCAGACCGCCGTCGACGTTGTATTTTCCGAGAAGCTCGGCTGCGTTCTTCTCGTTCATCGAGCCGCCGTACTGGATCGTCAGGGTCTCCGCCGCCGCTTTGCCGTAAAGCTCCTCGACGGTCTTTCTGACGACGCCGTTGCCTTCGTCCGCCTGATCGGGCGTCGCGACTCTGCCGGTGCCGATCGCCCATACGGGCTCGTACGCGATTATGAGGTTCTTGAGCTGATCCGCAGTCACGCCCTGAAGAGCGATCTTCGTCTGCATCGACAGGACCTCGCCCGTAATGCCGAGATCTCTCTGCGCGAGCACTTCGCCGACGCAGAGGATGACTTTCAGCCCGGCGTTGAGCGCCGCTTTGACTCTCTTGTTGACGGTCTCGTCGGTCTCGCCGAAATACTGTCTTCTCTCACTGTGGCCGATTATGACGTACTCAACGCCGCAGGTGAGCAGCATTTTCGCGGAAATCTCGCCGGTGTAGGCGCCTTTCTCCTCAAAATGCACGTTCTCCGCGCCTATCTTTATCCTCGAGCCCTTCGCAGCCTTCACCGCGGCGGGAATGTCGACCGCGGGTACGCAGAGCACGATCTCGCAGCCTCTTTTGCCCTTTACGAGCGGGCGAAGCTCGTTTATCATCGCGACGGCCTCGTCGGGCGTCATGTTCATCTTCCAGTTGCCGGCTATGACGGCTTTTCTCTTTCTCTTATTCATACCGTTTTCCTCTTCTGTTTTTATTGATTTATCTCCTATATTCAAAAAGCAACCGTTTTTTGTTGTCGGTTGCTTTTCAGCTCGCCGTATAAGGATCATCGACCGCGAACTTGAAGACGGCCGGTTCCCGCAGGCGAATCGGCTAAATTGACGCTGCGCGTCAGCTAAATTATACGCCTGTGGCGTATAGCTAAATTTCCGCTTACGCGGAAGCTGAATAGAATTCGCCTCTTTCAGCTCGCGTAAGCGAATTTAGCTTGTGCAACAAATTCAGCTCGGAGAAGCCGGATTTAGCTCGCCGTCAGGCGAATTCAGCTTATTTATCTTCCAGGCAGGCTATTCCGGGAAGGACGAGGCCTTCGAGGAATTCGAGCGAAGCGCCGCCGCCGGTGGATATGTGCGTCACCTTGTCGGCGAAGCCGAGCTTTTCGATAGCCGCCGCGGAGTCGCCGCCGCCGATTATCGAAACCGCGCCGCTGTCGGCCACGGCCTGCGCCACGGACCTGGTGCCGGAAGCGAATTTATACCATTCGGAAACGCCCATCGGGCCGTTCCAGACGACGGTCTTCGCGTCTTTGATAGCGTCCGCGAAAAGGATCTCGGTGGCGGGACCGATATCGAGGCCCATCCAGCCGTCCGGGATCTCGTCGGAATTGACGAGCATGAAATTGCATTCGGGATCGTATTTATCGCCGAGTCTGTTGTCGACCGGCAGGAGCAGATCCACGCCCTTGTCCTTAGCCTTCGCGAGCAGCTGCAGCGCGAGGTCGAGCTTGTCCTCTTCACAGAGGGAGTTGCCTATCGCGAAGCCCTTCGCCTTCAGGAAGGTGTAAGCCATGCCGCCGCCGATGATGAGCGTGTCGACCTTTTCGATCAGGTTGTTGATGACGCCGATCTTGTCGGAGACCTTCGCGCCGCCGAGGATGGCGACGAACGGGTGCTCGGGATGCTCGAGCGCGCCGCCCATGACGTCGAGTTCTTTCTGGATCAGGAAGCCGCAGACGGACGGCAGATAGTGGGACACGCCCTCGGTGGAGGCGTGCGCTCTGTGAGCGGTGCCGAACGCGTCGTTTACGAAGATATCAGCCATGGAGGCGAGTTCTTTCGCGAATTCGGGATCGTTCTTCTCTTCTTCTTTATGGAAGCGGACGTTCTCTATGAGCATCACGTCGCCGTCTTTAAGGGCGGCGGCCTTGGCCTTCGCGTCTTCTCCTATGACGTCGGACGCCATGATCACGGGCTTGCCGAGATATTCGGAGATCTTCGCCGCAACGGGGGCGAGGGAGTATTTCATGTTGAATTCGCCCTTCGGTCTGCCCATGTGCGAGCAGAGTATGACTTTCGCGCCGTGCTCGGAAAGATATTCGATCGTCGGCATCGCGCCGGTTATCCTCTTGACGTCGGTGATGACCCCGTCCTGCATGGGAACGTTGAAGTCGCAGCGGGCAAGGACTCTCTTGCCTTTGACGTCGATATCTGTTATGGATTTCTTGTTGTACATATAAAACCTCTCTGTATTATTTCAGTCACACTACATATTACCACCTTTTTTGCGGTTTATCAATAATAAAAAGAAAATAAATTGAAAACTCAGAGCCCCTGCGTGACGATCTGTGCGCCTGCGGCGCCTATGGAGAACGGGTCGTCGAGGGCGCCGACCTCTACAGACCGGCTGCGTGCCCCATCAGAGATGGGAGGGGAACAGGGGGTTTGGGGGCGGATAGGGGGGGCGGGGAGTCCCCAACGCGCGAAGCGCGCCATTCGTTGCGCAGCGACACAATAAAAAAGGAGTCGGCTTGCGCCGACATTCTTGGTGGGTCTCCCACCCCACCTGGCGCTATGCGCCAAACC